>DASURJ010000508.1:0-4346 GCA_036280115.1 Gemmatimonadaceae bacterium | reverse complement strand
GGAGATGGACAGGATGGACAGGATGACGACGATGACTCGGGCGGCACAGTCGTTCGCGCAAGCGGCCTGAATGGATTAGGGGAACGGCTTTCAGAGACCGTGGCGTCCCGGGCGGCCCTTCCTCCTCTCCTTTTCAGGCCGCTCGAGAGACCAACGTGGCTGCCGCACAGGACATCCTCGCGATCCTGTCCATCCTGTCCATCCCCCTCCTGCCGTTACCCCACTCGGCCCGGTCGCGAAAAGAGACGGGGCGCGATGAGGCTCGGAGGCGGTAATCAAGGCGAATCCGCGAGCAACGGGAGCGTCGCCACCGGGGATCCGTCGTGGGGGTGGCGCTCGAGATGGTTCATCTGGTTCGAGACGCGTTGCGTGAGCGACGCCACGCGGGCCGCGAGCTGGGCATGGACCGACGACGGAATGATCCCGCTCACGCGCGCGATCGCGAGTTGGGTTTCCACCGCCACGAGCGACCGTTTTGCGCGGGCGTAGCACTCGCGCTCCTCGCTCGCGGTGGGCCGCGTTGGCGCCTCGGCAATGGCGCTCGCGACCGCCGACGCGGAGAGCATGAGGGCGTCGGTAAACGCCTTGGTTTCGCGCCGAGTGGCGCGGCGGACGACGCGGATGACGTCGCCAGCGAGGCCAATAGCCTCCTGCCAGACCTTGGTTTCGCGTTGGGAGCCAGCCATGAGGCCAAAGTACCGCGCCCTGCGTCGAGGCTCGTCATCTATTGTATGCACCGCGGCGCCCGACACCGCGCGTGTTGACCCGGTGCCTGGCTTGTGATAATTTTCACAAGCTTCACAGGCACCGCCCGTCCCTCCTTTCTTTCCCTCCCATGGCATCAGAAACCACGCTCCGTCCTGGCGAGATCAAGGACATCCTGCTCCGCGAGATCGAGGCAGCCGATCTACACGAGCTCGACGTCGAGGAGGTCGGGACTGTCCTCGAGGTCAAGGACGGAATCGCGCGTATCTATGGGCTGCAGAAGGCGATGTCCGGCGAGATGCTGGAGATCCAGTCGTCCGAGACCGGTAATCGCGTCGTCGCCCTCGCGCTCAACCTCGAGGAAGACAACATCGGCGCCGTCATCCTCGGCGACTACCTGCAGCTGAAGGAAGGCGACCAGGTTCGCCGCACGGCGCGCGTGCTCGAGGTGCCGGTCGGGCCGGCCATGGTCGGCCGCGTCGTCGATGCCCTGGGGAACCCAATCGACGGCCTCGGCCCCATTGCGACGACGATGACCAGAAAGGTCGAGTCCGGAGCGCCGGGCATCATCGTGCGCCAGCCGGTGAAGGAGCCGCTGCAGACGGGTATCAAGGCCATCGATTCGATGATCCCGATCGGCCGCGGTCAGCGCGAGCTGATCATCGGCGATCGCGGAATCGGCAAGACGGCCGTCGCGATCGATACGATCATCAATCAGAAGGGGCAGGGCGTCATCTGCGTTTACGTCGCGATCGGCCAGAAAGCATCGACGGTCGCTGGCGTGGTGGAGCGTCTCAAGCAGACGGGCGCGATGGACTACTCCATTGTCGTCGTCGCCTCGGCGTCGGACCCGGCACCCATGCAGTACATCGCACCCTACTCGGGGTGCGCGATGGCCGAGTACTTCATGTATCACGAAGGCAAGCCGACGCTCTGCGTGTACGACGACCTCTCCAAGCAGGCCGCCGCGTACCGTCAGCTGTCGCTCGTGCTGCGTCGCCCGCCGGGCCGCGAGGCGTACCCTGGTGACGTCTTCTATCTCCACTCCCGCCTCCTCGAGCGCGCGGCCAAGCTGCGCGAGGACACGGGGATCGTGGACAACAAGACGATCTTCAAGCCGGGCGGCTCGCTCACGGCGCTCCCGCTCATCGAGACGCAGGCCGGTGACGTGTCGGCGTACATCCCGACGAACGTCATCTCGATCACGGACGGCCAGATCTTCCTGGAGTCCGACCTGTTCTTCGCTGGCGTGCGGCCCGCGATCAACGTCGGTATCTCGGTGTCGCGCGTCGGCGGCTCGGCGCAGGTGAAAGCGATGCGATCCGTCGCCGGTCGTCTCCGACTCGACCTCGCGCAATTTCGCGAGCTCGAGGCGTTCGCCGCGTTCGCGTCGGACCTCGACGCGGCCACGAAGCGCCAGCTCGACCGCGGCGCGCGAACGGTCGAAGTGCTGAAGCAGCCGCAGTACTCGCCGATGCCGGTGGAGCAGCAGGTCATGATCATCTACGCGGTGACCAACGGGCACCTGGATGACGTTCCGGTGAACCGCATTCGCGAGTGGGAGCGGCAGTTCCACGAGTACATGGCCGCGCGGTCGCCGAAGGTGGGCGAGAAGCTGCGGACGGAGAAGGTGCTGTCGAAGGAGACCGAGGCCGAGCTCAAGAGCGCCATCGAGGCGTTCAAGCAGACGTTCAAGTAACACCTAACGAGTCAGCCTAATGGCCAAAGGCCGCGAACTGAAAGGCCGCATCAAGTCGGTCGAGAACACGCGGAAGATCACGCGCACCATGGAAATGGTCGCGACGTCGAAGATGAAGCGCGCGCAGGAGCGCGTGATGGCGGCGCGTCCCTATGCCACCGTGCTCACCGACGTGATCTCGAGTCTGTACTCGCCGGAGCTCGCCGAGCGGTTCCCGCTGCTCAGGCAGCCGGGCGTCGTTCGGCGGGCGGCCGTGCTCGTGCTGACCTCGAACCGTGGGCTCGCCGGCGCGTTCAACTCGAACATCATCAAGGAAGCGCGCACTCTGCTCGCGCGGCTCTCCTCCGAGAACGTCGACGTCGAGCTTCACGTCGTGGGGCGCAAGGGGCTCGGGTATTTCCGTTACGTTGGCCGGGCCGTCGAGAGCTCGCGCACCGACATCGGTGATCGACCGACGGTGACGCAGGCGTCGGAGCTCGTCGATGGTCTGATGGATCGGTTCGCGACAGGCGCGCTCGACGCGGTGTACGTCGTCTCGGCGAAGTTCCGTTCCGCGCTGTCGACGCCGCCACACACGGAGCAGATCCTCCCGGTGACGCCGCCGGAGCGAAAGGGCCCGACGCGCGACTACCTGCTGTTGCCGTCGGCGGATGCGATCCTCACGGAGCTCTTGCCGTCGTACGTGCGGAACGCGGTGTATCGCGCCCTCGTGGAGAACGAAGCGGGGTTCCAGGGTGCACAGCGCACGGCAATGAAGAACGCGACCGACAACGCGACCGACATGCTCAACGTGCTCCGGCGAAACTACAACCGCGCGCGGCAGGCGAACATCACGCAGGAAATCTCCGAGATCGTGGGCGGGGCGGCAGCGCTGGAATGACGGACACTCACTAGAGAGCAACGATATGGCTACGGCAGCACCTACCCAGAATTTCGGCCGCGTGGTTCAGGTCATCGGCCCCGTGCTCGACGTCGAGTTCGACGCCGAGCGACTCCCGGAGCTCTACAGCGCGCTCGAGCTCACCGTTCGTGACGACGAGGGTGAGCACAAGGTGGTGGCCGAGGTGCAGCAGCACATCGGCCGCAACCAGGCGCGCGCCGTGGCCATGTCGTCCACCGACTCGGTCACGCGCGGCATGGAGGTGCTCGATACCGGCGCGCCGATCTCCGTCCCGGTGGGCGAGCCCGCGTTAGGCCGCATCCTCAACGTTCTCGGCGACCCCGTGGACAACGGCGACCCCATCCCGCCTAACGCCGAGCGGTGGCCGATTCACCGCAAGCGCCCGGACTTCGTGGAGCTCGAGCCGAAGACCGAGATCTTCGAGACGGGTATCAAGGTCATCGACCTGATCGCCCCGTTCGTGAAGGGTGGAAAGATCGGCCTCTTCGGCGGCGCGGGCGTGGGCAAGACGGTCGTCATTCAGGAGCTGATCAACAACGTCGCGAAGGGCCACGGCGGGCGCTCGGTGTTCTGCGGCGTGGGCGAGCGGACCCGCGAGGGGAACGACCTGTACCTCGAGTTCAAGGAAGCAGGCATCCTGGATCAGGTCGCGCTCATCTACGGGCAGATGAACGAGCCGCCGGGCGCGCGGCTCCGCGTGGGCCTCTCCGGCCTGACGATTGCCGAGTACTTCCGCGATCGCGAGAACGCGGACGTGCTCGTGTTCATCGACAACATCTTCCGCTTCACGCAGGCCGGCTCCGAGGTGTCCGCGTTGTTAGGCAGAATGCCGAGCGCCGTGGGCTACCAGCCGACGCTGGCCACGGAGATGGGCGACCTGCAGGAGCGCATCACCTCGACGCGCAACGGCTCGATCACGTCGGTGCAGGCGATCTACGTGCCCGCCGACGACATCACCGACCCGGCGCCGGCGACGGCGTTCGCGCACCTGGACGCGACGGTGGTGCTGTCGCGCGCGATCACGGAGCTGGGGATCTACCC
>DASURJ010000507.1:0-2667 GCA_036280115.1 Gemmatimonadaceae bacterium | reverse complement strand
GCGCCCGCGGCACGTCGAAACCGCCTCGCGCAGCCGAAGGTCGTCCTTCCGATCGTCGCCGCGGCGATACTCGTCGTCGCACTGCTCACGCCGGAACCGACGAGTGGCCGGAGCGGCGACTCGCGGCTCTCGTCGCGCCTGACGTCGTCGCAGGGGGCCGCGGTCCTGTACGAGCTGGCCGAGCGACTCGGCTGGCAACCGTCGCAGCGCCTGACGGACAGCATCCCGTTAGGCGACACGACCGCCGTCCACCTCGTGCTCGACCCCGCGCTGCCACTGTCGGCGCTCGAGACGCGCGAGCTGCTCGATCGCGTGAGGCGCGGCGCTGGCCTCGTCTATGTCCTTGGCGGCGGGCCGCTGGCCGACTCGCTCCGTGTTCGGGCGGCGCTTGGTAGCGCCGGGAGGCTCGTCGCGGAGGACACGTCGCGATGCAACGAGCGCGGTGAGAGCGTGCTGTCGGACGGGCTGCCCTTCTGGCCCGACGGCCAGACGTACATTCTCGCCGTGCAGTGGCGCGGTGCCGCGCCGCCGGGCGTCGAGACGCTCGCGTCGGTTCGTGATGGGATCAATGTCCAGAGCCGTGAGGGCCCGGCGGCCGTCGGCTTCCCGTTCGGGCGTGGTCGCGTTGTCGTGGTCGCAGATCCGGATCTGCTCAGAAACGACGTCCTGCGCGTGTGTCGCTGGGGTGCCGATGTCGCGGCGGTGCGCATCCTGGAGTACGTGAGTGCTGACCCGCCCGGAGGCGGGCGGCGCGATCGCCTCGTATTCGACGAGTATCACCAGGGGTTCGGCGAACAACCCGGTACGTTTCGCGGGATCGTGCGGTTCCTCTCAGGCACCAAATCGGGTCATCTCGTTCTGCAGCTGGCCGGAGCCGGGCTCGTGATGCTGCTCGCGATCGGCCCACGCATCCTGCCACCGCGTCCGACGGACCGCATCGAGCGACGCTCGCCGCTCGAGCATGTCGACGCGCTCGCGCGGGCGTATCGGGCCGTCGGCGCGACGCGTACGGCGACGTTACGCCTGCTTCTCGGCGTGCGACGGCGCGTCGAGCAATCACTCGGGGCTGGTGCGTCGTCGGCAGGGGACGCCGCGTTCCTCGACTGGGCACTCACGCGTGCCCCGGCACGTGCGGCCGACGTCGAGCTCATTCGACGAGCGCTCGCGCAGCCGGTGGGCCGCCGCGATCTCGAGGCCGTTGGCGCCGCGCTGAACCGGCTGGAAATCGCCCTTACCTCTTTCCCACGAACCTCGTGACCACGCCCGTTCCCGTCCCGTCGCCGTCGATCTCGCTCGAGGAAGGTGCCGACCTCATGCGCCGCATCCACGCCGCCGTTGCCGAGCGTGTCATCGGCCAGGACCGGGCCATCGAGGATGCGCTCGTCACCTTTCTCGCGCGCGGTCACCTGCTCATTGAAGGCGTGCCGGGCACCGCGAAGACGCTGCTGGTGCGGACACTGGCTGCGGCGTTAGGCGTACGGTTCTCACGCATCCAGTTCACGCCCGACCTCATGCCGTCGGACGTGACGGGTGTGAGCATGCTGCGCGATCCACAGAAGGGGTTCGAGTTTCGCCCCGGACCGATCTTCACCGACGTGTTGCTGGCCGACGAGATCAACCGTGCGCCGGCCAAGACCCAGGCGGCACTGCTCGAGGCGATGGCCGAGCGGCAGGTAACCGTGGATGGCGTGACCCATGTGCTCGAGGCGCCGTTCACGGTGTTCGCGACGCAGAACCCGGTGGAGCACGAGGGGACGTACCCGCTTCCCGAGGCGCAGCTCGATCGATTCCTGCTGAAATCGGTGATGGGGTACCCGACGCACGAGGCGGAGCTGGCCATGCTCGCGTCGCACGAGGCGGGGTTCGACCCGGAGCAGGCGGGCCGGTTGGTCGCCCCGGTCACGAACGAAGCCCAGGTTCGCGCGGTGCGCACGCTCGTGGATCGGGTTCGCGTGGCGCCGGAGATCCAGGACTACATCGCACGGATCACGCGCGGCACCCGCGGCGAAACGGCGATTTCGTTAGGCGCCTCGCCGCGTGCGACGGTGTCACTCATGCGTGCGGCGCGTGCCGGCGCGGTGCTCGAGGGACGTGACTACGTGGTGCCGGACGACGTGAAGGGCAGGGTGCACGCGGTGCTCCGCCATCGCGTGACGCTGTCGCCGGAGCTCGAGGTCGAGGGACGCACGGTAGAGGAGGTGCTGGACATGGTGGTGTCGCGGGTGCCGGTGCCGGAATGATGACACGCCTCTGGCTCCGCGTCATCCCGACGCGCCGGCTGGCATACGCCGTCGCGGTCTGCGGGCTGTTGTGGCTCCTCCCCGGCCGCCTCGGGGTATGGGCCGGCATTGGCGGGCTCGGCGTCCTCACGATCCTGACATTGCTCGACTGGGCGATCCTGCCCAACACGCGTGGCGTCATCGTCGAGCGCGAGCTTCCCGCGTCGGTTGGCATCGGCGACCGGGTCGAGGGTCGCTACACCGTGCGCTCGGCGTGGTCGCGGCCGCTTCACGTGCAGCTGGTCGACGAGCTTCCGCCCGCGGTGCAGGGCGGCGCTGGCGTAGTCGCCATCGCGCTCCCGGCCCACGGCACGGCCGATGTCCCGTTCGATGCCGCGGGGCGCGTGCGCGGCAGAGCGGCGTTAGGCAGGGTGGGCGTGCAATCTTC
>DASURJ010000506.1:0-4189 GCA_036280115.1 Gemmatimonadaceae bacterium | reverse complement strand
AACGCGCAATGCGCGAGATCCGGCTTCTGGCGCGGCTGGGACGTGCCGCACGCGAGGAAGCGGGAGTCAAGGTACGCCAGCCGCTCTCGCAACTGGTATGCGTTGTGCCTCAGCAGGTGGCGGGCGACGTGGCTCAGCTGTTCGACCTGCTGGAGGCGGAGCTCAACGTCAAGCGCATTACGTTAGCCAGTTCCGCTGATGCGCTGGTGACGCTCGAGGCAAAGCCGAACTTCAGGTCCCTGGGCAAGAAGTTCGGAAAGAGCACACCGCTCGCGGCGCGGGCGGTGGCGGCGCTCACGAGTGAGGACCTCCGCGCCTTCGAGCAGGGGACGCCACTCGCCGTGTCGGTCGGCAACGACTCGCGCGTGCTCGACGCCGAGGACTTCGAGATCGTGCGCCGGGCGACTGGCGCGTTGACGGTGAAAGAGGAGGACGGACGTTTTGCCGCGATCGATCCAACAATCACGCCGGCGTTGCGGCGTGAGGGGATCGCGCGCGAGCTCGTGAGTCATCTCCAGCGACTGCGGAGGGATCTGAAGTTGGAGGTGAGCGACCGAATCAGACTGTGGATCGTCGCTCCCGGCGAAATCGAATCGGCGATTTCGGAGTACAATGATTGGATCGCCAATGAACTATTGGCCCGGGAGATCGCCGTCGGCGACCCCCCGGTCGGGCAACAGGCGGTGCCGCACGTGGTGGACCTCGACGGGTCCCCGGTGCGCGTCGCCCTCACCAGGGAACCGTAGCGATGCCATCCGCCAGCGGCACCAAGAAGGTCAAGACGATGAACAAGAAGAATCTTCAGCATTTCGAGAAGCGGCTGCTCGAGGAGCGGCGCCGTGTGCTGAAGGAGCTGGGACACTACGATGAGGCGTTCGGTTCGACGCCGCAGTCCGCCGACGGTGACCTGAGCTCGTACTCGTTCCACATGGCCGACCAGGGCACGGACGCCATGGAGCGGGAGAAGGCGTTCCTGTTCGCCAGCCAGGAAGGTCGGTTCCTCTGGCACATCGACGAAGCGCTCCGACGCCTCTACCGCTCCCCGGAGACGTTCGGCAAGTGTCACAACTGCGGGAACGACATCGCGTTCGAACGACTCGACGCGCTGCCCCACGCGCGGTACTGCATCGAGTGCAAGCAGCGCGAGGAAGATGCCAAGAAGTAGCACACCCAACGCGGTCGTGTTCTGGCCGGTCGTCGTGGTGATCGTCATTGCCGACATTATCACGAAGATGATCGCCCTCAACACGCTCGCGCCGTACGCGCCGCAGCGCGTGCTCGGCGACGCGCTGCGCCTCACTCTCGTTCGTAACGAGGGCGCCGCCTTCGGATTGTACCTCGGCCCGTACTCGCGGTACATCTTCATGGTGTTGACCGTGGGGGCGCTCATCATCCTCTGGCGACTCTATCAGTCGACCCGGGAGGGTGACTTGCCACGGACGCTCGCGGTTGCCCTGGTGTGCGCCGGTGCGATCGGCAACCTGATCGATCGGATCCGGTGGCAGGCGGGGGTCGTGGACTTCATCGACATCGGGTTCCGCGACCTGCGGTGGCCGACGTTCAACGTGGCGGATATGGCCGTGAGCACCGGCGCGTTCCTCCTCGCGTGGGTGCTGTGGGGTGACGATCGGGCCGAACGGGCGCGGTCGGCGGAAGCCGCGAGCGTCGCCCCGGCCGGCTCGCGCGACGCACCGTAAGTGGCATGACGACGCCTCCCGGCGACACGGGTGGCGCTCCGGCCGCGACGGGTACGCGGCACGAGTTCACGGTCGAGGCGGACAGCGACGGTACTGCTGTCCGCCTCGACTTGCTCGTGGCCGCGCGCCTCGGCATCTCGCGCACGCAGTCCGCGACGCTCATCGCGAACCGCAACGTGACCGTGAACGGGCGGTCGGAGCGCGCGAGCTATCGCCCGAGTGCGGGGGAAACGATCGTCGTGGACGTGCCCGCGCCGCCCGCGCGTGACATCGTCGGAGAAGCCATCGCGATCGATGTCGTGTTCGAGGACGATGACCTGATCGTCGTGAACAAGGCCGCCGGGATGGTCGTGCATCCGGCGCCGGGGAACTGGTCGGGCACGCTCGTGAACGCGCTGCTGGGGCGGGGGAGTGACCTCTCGGACGCTGGCGACGCCGACCGTGCCGGCATCGTGCATCGGCTCGACAAGGAGACGTCGGGCCTCCTGCTCGTCGCCAAGACCGACCGCGCGCACCGCATCCTGTCGCGCGCCATCGCGGACCGGCGCGTCGTCCGCCGGTATGCGGTGCTCTCGTGGGGCCACCTGGACGCCGATCGTCTCACGGTAGACCGGCCGATCGCGCGGGACCCGCGAGACCGGAAGCGGATGGCGGTCGTCTCTAGCGGAAGGTCGGCGAAGACGGATTTCCTACGGCTCGCCCGCTTCGACGCCACGGAGCTGTTGCGCGCGCATCTCCATACGGGGCGCACGCACCAGATCCGCGTTCACCTCGCTTCGGTCGGCCATCCGGTCGTGGGCGATGACACGTACGGCGGTGGTGGCGGGCGCCGGCTGGTCGCGTTGCCGGCGCGGCGGCATTTCCTGCACGCCGCGTGGCTGCGGTTCCGGCACCCGATGTCCGGGCTTTCGATGGACCTTCGCGCGCCGTTGCCGGAGGACTTGCGCGTGTCGCTTGCCGCAGCTGCGCGTGATCCGTCACTCGAACGTCACCCGGACCCGCTCGACCACTTTGACTTCTACCGCGAACCCAGCCCCGCCGACTGACACGCCGCACGGCGCGTCGCTGCGCCTTCTGCTGTTCGCCGTCGGCGGGACGGTGTATGGATGCGACATCGGCACGGTTCGCGAGATCGTCCCGATCCGTCAGGCGACGCGACTTCCGGGCACACCGGCTTACGTGCTCGGGCTGATCAACCTGCGCGGGGCAATCGTGACGGTGATCGATCTCGCGGCGCGCCTCGCCGGGGCGGCGGTTGTCGGCCATGGCTCGGTCGTGCTGGCCGAGTACGGAAACAAGCAGGTGGGCATTGCCGTCGATGAAGTGCGAGACGTCGAGATCCTGTCACCGGACCGATTCGAGCCGGCCTCCGGTGACGTTGCCCGGGGCGGGATCGTGAGCGGCCTGGGGCACCTGGACGGCGGCGTCGTCATCGTGCTCGACGTTCCGTCAGTCGTCCGGCAGGTCATGGCGTAGCCGGAAAGCGCGCGAGACCGTCTCGCGTTCCGCGCCCTTTCGACCGTCCGCCCTTTCACGCTAGCCGCTGACGAAGTGGCCCCTCTACTCGTCGATATGCTGATAACGATGGTAGCCCCGACTTCTCGGAGAGCCGGACCGTGAGCCACACCGTTTTGATCTGTGACGACGCGATCTTCATGCGAACGATGGTGGGTGACATCCTGCAGCAGGCAGGATTCGAGATCGTCGGCGAGGCGGAAACCGGCGTGCAGGCGGTCGAGAAGTACCGGCAGCTCCGGCCCGACCTCGTGACGATGGACATCGTGATGCCCGACATGGGCGGCATCGACGCTGTGCGCGAGATCACGAAGTTCGACCCGCAGGCGAAGGTGCTAATGTGCAGCGCGATGGGGCAGCAGGCGCTCGTGGTCGAGGCGATCCAGGCGGGCGCAAAGGACTTCGTCGTGAAACCATTCCAGCCCAGTCGCGTTCTCGAGGCGGTACAGCGGGTGCTGGGGTAACAGGCGACGCGCCGGGCGCTCGTCTGAGCGTACCCCTCCGTGGACACCAACCGTTACGCCGAGCTGTTCCTGACCGAGAGTCAGGACAACCTCTCGGCGATCAATCACGCGCTGCTCGAGCTCGAGCGATCGCCGACCGCGCGTGAGCCGGTGGGCGCGCTGTTTCGCGCCGTCCATACCGTAAAAGGAATGAGCGCGACGATGGGGTACACCGTCGTCGCGGAGCTTTCGCACGAGCTGGAGACCCTCCTCGATCTCGTGCGCCGTGGCGAGCAGGCGGTGACGGCGTCGCTCATGGACACGTTGTTCGCTGCGGCCGATGTCCTCGAGCAGGCGATCGAGACGTCGGTGCAGGGACGCGGCGACGAGGTCGACGCGGCGCCGACGATTGCCGCGCTCCAGGCCGCGGCTCAGGCGGCCCGCGGTACGGCGGCGGCCGGCGCGGCGGTCGCGAAGCCCAGCCCGCGCGCTCGAGGGAAGCGTCCGGCCGGCGCGAAGTCTGCCGCGAACGCG
>DASURJ010000505.1:0-4292 GCA_036280115.1 Gemmatimonadaceae bacterium | reverse complement strand
TCGCCTCCTCCATGTACGAATCCAGCCGGTTCGCACGCTCGGCGAGCGCGGCAGCTTCCTCGTATTGCCCAGCGGATTCGACGATCTGGCTGAGGTCGGCTGTAGCACTTGCAAGCGCCGTATCCAGAGTGATCGCCCTCTCCAGGTCCGCTCGGGCAGCCGCTATCGCCCGCTCCCGCTCAGCAGGGTCACGAACAACCATGCTTATGCGCTGCCACTGCAACCGTCCTCGCGCGGCGATCACCACCGGGTCGTTTGCCGTCCGTCCCAACATCGAGTCGATCAGCGTGAGCCCCGTGTCGAAGTGGCGCCGGGCCGTCGTGAGGCCTGTGCCGCCACCTCGCAGCACGGCCACCAGCGCGTGAGTGGCGCTGAGTCCCGCGCGTTCGAGCCGGGGCTCACGCCAGCGCGGATCTGCGCGCTCGCTCTCGAGAAGGAGTGCACTCGCCGAATCGAGGGCACGTTCGGCCTCCGCCAACTCGCCTTTCAACAAACGATGGCGAGCTCGGAGCCGGTGTTGCCACGCTCGTCGCCGTAGTTGCACCGCGGCGGCGCTCGTGGTCCGGCTCTCGGCTTCTCGCTCTCGCACCCGGGAGCCGAGCATTGGCCGGAGCTGTTCGGCGAGGCGACGGCCGACGCCCTCGACCGTCGCCGCCGTCCCGCGCTGCGGGACGCGCAGACTCCCGACCCGAACCGACCGGATACCACCCTCGATCAGCTCGAGCGACGCGAGGACGGAATCGCTGCCCCCCTCGGAGAGCGTTGCGCGAAGGAAGTAATCGACCCCGCGCACGAGGGCGATGCTGTCGAGCGGCCAGTTCAGACCTAACGACGCAACGATCGTCTCGGTCGGACGCACCTCCAGTCCGGCAACCGGTGTCAACTCGATCGGCAGCTGTCGCTGGAGGCCCTCCGCGAGCCAGTCCAGGCTGCCGCCCGGGCTCGCGGCGCGAACGGGAAGTACGCCGATCACGACGCTCGATCGGCCGGCGTCCCCGCTGGCGCTGGTTCCTACACCAGTCAGGTACGCGAGCGACACGGCCCCGCCAGCCGCGAGCGCTACTGCACCGGCGACGACCCACCGACGGCGCAGCCGCGGCGTTCGCTCGACACTGTGGGTGCCTAACGCCTGTGTGGCCGGGCCATGAAGCGCATCGAGGGCCTGAACGATCGCGGTCGCGCGCTGCCAACGATCGGCTGGACGCTTTTCGAGACATCGCATGACGATCGCCGCGAGCGCCGGCGACACGTCGGGTCGGTGCTCCGACAGCGGGACCGGCGTCCGGGTCAACTGTGCCGCCAGCACATCCTGCGAGGACTCGCCCTCGAACGGCGGCCGCCCGGCAAGCAGCTCGTACGCCAGGACGCCAACCGCGTAGATGTCTGCGCGGTGATCCACACCCGGGTCCGCCGAGACCTGTTCGGGTGCCATGTACGTCGGTGTGCCGATCACGACTCCGGCGCCGGTGGTCGTTGCCGCACCAGTCACCGCCGTCGCCGCACGCGCGACGCCGAAATCCGTGACGAGCGCGTTGCGACCGGACAGGAGCACGTTGTCCGGCTTGATGTCGCGGTGGACGACGCCACGCTCGTGCGCGTACGCGAGCGCGTCACACACGTCGCGGATGATGACGACGGCGTCGTCGATGGGGAGGTTGCCATCACGCCGAAGGCGATCGCGGAGTGACTGCCCGCTCTCGTACGGCATCACGTAATAGACGATTCCGTCCGACTCCCCCGAGTCGTACAGCGGCACGATGTGCGGGTGGCGGAGCTGCGCGGCGATGTCGATCTCGCGCAGAAAGCGCCCACCGCCCAGGACGTTGACGAGCTCCGACCGAACGACCTTGAGCGCCACCTCGCGCGCGTGCTTGAGGTCCTGCGCGAGGTACACCGTCGCCATCCCGCCGCGTCCGAGCTCGCGAAGGATCCGATACCGCTCGGCCACGACCTGCGCCGCGCGGAGCGGCGCGGTGTGGATGAGGGACGCGAAGCGGTCAGAGGCCGGCTGATCGAGGAGCGGGTACGCCCGCTCGCATTCCGCGACCAGGCGCTCGAGCTCTGCGCGCCGGTCCGGATCGCCGCCGCTCACTTCCGCGAACAGGGCCGAGCGGCGTTCGGGCGGCGTGTCGAGGAGTACGTCGAGCAACGTCTCGAGTTGCCGCCACTGGTCCGGCGAGAGCCGGGCACCGTCACCGCGCGTAGGGGTGCTCAAGGTACCTGCCAGGTACGCTACCCACCGTCCGCGTCGACCCGGCGACGTCGCCGGTCCCGCCCGCGCTGCGGCTCCAACATACCAACGCGTTCACGCGCAAGACAGCCCGCCCCGCAGGATGTCGGGTTTCGGCGGCCGGTGTCGTTATTCGCGATGAATCCGCCAAGCTTCGGCGTCCAGGCGTGCCGAGGCTGACTCATCCAGCGAACCCTAGACCGTGAACCGCGCTGTGACTGGCGTCGCGTCTCTCGTCCCTCAGCTCGGGTGCCCTTGGTCGGGGCGCGCGACGCCGCTCGCCCGCACCTTCCTGGTGGCGCTGCTCGCGGCCTGTTCCGGTGAACCATCGGCGCCAGCCGGTAACGCCGCCGAGATCATCGACGCATCCGTCGCACCTGGTCCGCACAATGTGTTGAGCGCAGTCGTCCAGGTCCGCGTTCGCGGCGCGGACGAGGTCGCGGTGGCGTACAGCCTCGAGGGCGCGACGCACGTCGATAGCATCACACCACGCGTGCGCGTCACCCGCGACTCGGCCGCCGTGCCGGTGCTGGGCCTCCTCCCCAACCGGCGATACCGCGTGCGCGTCATCGCATACGCGCAGCACGGCACGAGTACACGCGATGGCCTCACACTCACGACGGGTGCGCTGCCAGAAGACATTCCGAGCTACACCGGCGCCGGAGCGGACCCGTCCCCCGGGTATATCGTGCTGGCGGCCGGCCTGTACGGACTCGTGATCGATAACACGGGGCGCGTCGTCTGGTATCGCCGATTTCCAAGAGGCCCCGGGCTCAACTTCGCCGCCCAACCGAACGGTCACTACGTCGCGCGCCCGCCGGCAGCCAATCCCGCGGACCCGGGCCACTGGGTAGAGTTGGACGCGTTAGGCAACGAGACCCGCGCCCTTCCCTGCTCCGATGGCCTGCGCTCGCGCCCGCACGACCTCATCGCCCAACCCGATGGGAGCTACTGGCTGCTCTGTGACGAGTCCCGAGTCATGGACCTCACGGAATTCGGCGGCGTGGCAGGCGCCGTCGTTACGGGAACAGCGGTGCAGCACAACGCGCGCGACGGCACACTGCTGTTCCGCTGGAGTCCGTTCGACCACTTCGCCATTACCGACGTCGACGTAACCGAGCGAACGGGCGCCGCCGTCAACTGGACGCACGGGAACGCACTCGACCTCGACACCGACGGCAACCTGATCGTGTCGTTCCGCAACCTCGGTGAGGTCACGAAGATCGACGTCGCGACGGGCAGCGTGATCTGGCGGTTCGGTGGCCGCCGGAACCAGTTCGACCTGAGCAATGCGAGCGGCGCATCGCTGCCGTCGTTCGTCGGACAACACAGCGCGCGCGCATACGCACCAGGAGCGATCCTGCTGCTCGACAATATCGGTGACCCCAACCAGTCGCGCGCCGAGCGGTACGTCCTCGACGCGCGTGCGCGCTCGGCGCGTCTCGTTCAGTCGTACGGCTCCGGACCGGGCGTCGTGACGCTCATCGGCGGGAGCGTGCAGGACCTGCCGGACGACAGAACGCTGGTGTCGTTCGGGACGGCGGGGCGCGTGGAGGAGTATGATGGTTCCGGTCGCGTCGTGTGGCGCATCGACGGCCATGCGGGCTACGTGTTCCGCGCACAGCGCATCCGCTCGTTGTACGCGCCGGGGGTCGGACTGACGCGCTGAACGAGCCATGGAGAGCGCCTGGACACCTTCGCGGCGTGCTCGCGTTGGCGCTCATGAGGGCTCGGCGATGTCGGGGTTCGACCCGAATTCTCGTTACCAGGTCGGAAGCCCTGCCCTGCCGCGATGCGAGATCAGATGCCCCGACTTCGACACGCCACCCCGAAGGGTCACCTGCGCCCGAGCTCGGACGTCGCGCGAGCCCTCTGGATCTGTGCGCTCGCAACCTTTGGCTGCGCGGGCGACCCCGCGGGCCCAGCGGAGCGCGTTCTTGGTTTCAGCGGCAGCGTTCGGGTGCGCGCAACGACGACAGGGGGCGATCAGGACCGCGATGGATACCGCGTGGTGGTAGACGGTTTCGAGACCACGCGCATGGTCTCACAGAATGGCAGCGTT
>DASURJ010000504.1:0-7600 GCA_036280115.1 Gemmatimonadaceae bacterium | reverse complement strand
AGTCATCCAGTCGTGAGTTCCGAGTAGCGATACTCACCCCTCATGACTGGATGACTCAGAGCTGATCCTCGACCCGTACCAGCATGTCGTACAGGTCACCCGCGGTAGCGGGCCGGTCGTCCACGTCCCGGGCGAGCGCCGCCATGACGACGTCGGACAGCATTTCAGGAACCGCCCTGTTGATCTCGTGCGGCGGCTGAATCGTGGCCGTGAGGAGCTTACCGAGGAGCGCCGCCGGGGTGCTCGCCTCGACCGGACGGTGTCCCGTTAGGCACTCGTAGAGCACCACCCCGGCCGCGTAGAGGTCCACGCGGCCATCCACCGGATCGTCGAGCAACTGCTCTGGCGCCATGTATGCCGGCGTCCCGACCACCATACCGGCACTCGTGAGCTGGCTCGCCCGCTCCAGCAGCCGCGCCACGCCGAAGTCCATCACCTTCAGCGTCCCGTCGGGCTGCACCATCAGGTTCTGCGGCTTGATGTCGCGGTGGATGACACCCTGCTCGTGCGCCACCTCGAGGGCGCGACAGAGCTGCTTCGCGATGGCCACCACCGCGGGCGCCGGCAGCGGCGCCCCGCGCTCGATCAGCTCGCGGAGCGACGTTCCCGTGACGTACTCCATCGTGATGAAATACACGCCATCGGCCTCACCGAGGTCGTGCGTGCGGACGACGTTGCGATGCGAGATGCGTCGCGCCAGTCGAATCTCGCTCTTGAGCCGCTCGAGCGCGCTCCCATCGATGGCCAGCACGTCCGGACGCACGGTCTTGAGCGCAATCACCTCGCCGAGCTCGCGGTCGAACGCGCGATAGACCACGCCGCTGCCACCAATGCCGATCTGATCGGTGATCTCGTAGCGCCGTGCGATCACGCGCCCCGGACCGATCGGCTCCGGCGTATCGAGCGGTGACCGGCTGGCGACCGCGCCGCCACCCGACACGGCAGCCAGCGCCGCGGGAGCCGCGAGCGTCGCTCTCGATGCCGTCGGCGCCGCACGCAACAACGCGACGAGCGATTCCTTCTCGCGGAGGTCCGCCAGCATCGTCCGAACCGCGGTCGCCAACGCGCCCACCTCGTCCGCCGTTCGAACCTCCACAGACGCCGAGTAATCGCCCTCCGCCGCTCGCCGCGTCGCGTCCGCCAGCGCAAGCACGGGCCGAGCAACCGACCGCGCCGTGAAGTACGAGAGCACGAACGCAACCGCGAGGCCGAGCAACCCCGCGACGGCAATCCAGCGCCGGAGGGCCACGTACGGGGCGAGCTCCGCTTCGCGCGACCGGAGCGCAATGAAACCGCCGAGCACTTCACCGCCGGCGGAGCGAAGCGCCGCCCCGCGACCGACGTAATGTTCGCCGCCGAGCTCGACCTCCGCCCGCGCGCTCGAGCCCGGCGCCCCCGACTCCACCGCAGACGAGTCGTTAGGCACGCTCGGCCCACCCCGGGCGACGAAGCGCCGGAGGAAGTCATCGAGCGCGGCGCCGCGCTCGAGCGTCGACGCGGCGACGTGCGGCACGCCCAGCGTGTCAGTCACGTAGAACACGACGTCGCTCGCGGTCGTCTCCTCGACCTCCGCCGCGAGCGTGGAGCCCACCACCTGGGCTGCCATGAGGACGCCGGACACCGTCGACCCGATGATGAACGGAACCGCCACCGCCTGGAACAGCACCGAGTCACCGCTCACCCCCGCCCCGCTCGTGGGCGTACCATCCAGGGCGCCCGAGATGAGCGCGGAGCTCGAGAGCGAAACGGATGTTGCGGTCGGCTCATCGCTCTTCGCCAGCCGCACCCCGCTCGCATCCGTGATCTGCACCCAGCTCGCCCCCGTGCGCTGCACCGCCTCGTTGGCGAGATCGAGCATGTCGCCGGGCCGCTTCTCCAGGATGAGCGGCCACGAGCTCGGGTTCTGGACGAACACCTGCGCCCCGCGCATGAGCGCGTGCTCGCGCCCTTCGAGCAGGACAGCGACCAGCCGCGTCGTCCGGTCGAGCGCCCGTGCACTCGTCACGTCCGCCGTTCGCGCCGCCGCCATGCCGAAAAGCAGGGTTGCTGCGGCGAGTACCGTCGCCACCACGGCCACGACCGTCAGGAAGACGCGCCAGGTGAGCGACAGGCCAGCCCACCACGCGGCCGCTCCCGACACGTCGCGAGACCGCTCCCGCATCGGCTGTCCCGAGGTCGCCGTCGGTTCGGGCGAGGCCACGCTACTTTCCACGGGACCGCCTAATATCGGTCACGACCCGACTTGGTGTATTCCTGACCGAACTTGTTCTTGTGCTGCACGAACCGATAGCCTCGCGCGTCGAGTTGCACGTTCGCGTCGGCCTGGCCGTCCCCGCCGACCCGGATCTCCCGCGTCTCGACCCCCGTGCGATCGTGCCACGCGTGCAACGTATACGTTCCCGCCGGCACCCCCTCGATCGAAAAGCGGCCGTCCGGATTCGGCTGCGCGACGTACGGCGTGGGAACGGCGACGATGAACGCCACCATCTGCGCATGGATGTTACAGAACACGGGATACACACCGCGACGCTGAACCCGCGCTTCCCGAGTCTCGCCACGATCATACAGCCCGAGATCGAACTCACTCGGCCCCGACTTCGAGAAGACGTTATGCCGGAACGGGTCCTGATTCGGGAACGCGACGGAGCTCCCGACAGGCACGACTCGCACGCGTGGCACGTACGTGCGAGACTCCATCACGATCTGCGCGCGCCCTGGCGCCGACCCCGACACGTCACGTGCCTCGAGCCAGATGACCGCGTTCGCGAGGTCCGTCGTCCGCGCACCGGGACGCTCGAGGATCGCCACCTGACCCGTTACCGCACCTTGCGCGTGGGCGACGTGTCCAGACACCACGAGAAGAAGCCCTGCGCCGGCGACGCGTGCCGGCGTGAATGCGCGCCGCCGACCCACGACTCGACCGACGAGCCCAATCGCTGGGAAGAGAGAGACCACGATGAGCTACCTCATGCACGAACGCAGAGAAAACAACGGTAGGACCGCACCGGAACGCAGGTCAAGCGACTGGAGCCTCAGGACCGCGGCCGCCGTCTCCGTCGCGGCGTCGCTTGCATTCGCTCCAGCCCGCCCGCTCCCGGCGCAAGATACAACACGCACCCCCGCGGCTCAGTCGGCCGACTCGCTCGCCGAGCGCCTGCGGCGCGCCGAGGAAGCGATCGCGGTGCTGCGCGAGCAGATCGCGACCCAGGCGGAAGCCGCCGTGCAATCGGCAACGCGCGTCCGGGTCGAGCTGTTTGGTCGCGTGTTGGCGAACGGGTTCGTGAACACGGACTCGGTGAACAACAATGATATCCCCCAGTTCGCCGCGCCGAGCGGGGGGCGCGACCAGGGCGGGGTCGGCGCGGCGATTCGTCAGACCTCGCTCGGCGTACGGGTGAACGTGTCGAACGTGCTCGGCGGCCGGTTCGAGGGGGAGCTCCACACGGACTTCTTCGGCGGTCAGCAGGCGAGCGTCGGCGGCCGGCATTTCCCGCTGCTGCGGCTCCGCACGGCCCGTGGGGTGATGGCGTGGTCGCGCGGTGAGGTGATGTTCGGGCAGGAGGTGCCACTCATCGCGGGGCCGAACCCCGTGAGCGTTGCGAGCTTCGGGACGTCGGAGTTCGCGACCGCCGGGAACCTGTGGCTCTGGCTCCCGCAGCTTCGCGGGACGCTGGTGATGTGGGCGCCGGCGGGGCTCGCGCTGGAGGGGGCGGTGCTCGCGCCGACCACGGGCGATCCGGTGGGATCGTTCGACACAGGCCTCGACCCGGCGGAGCGGTCGAACCGGCCGTACCTGCAGGCGCGCATCCGCTCGCGGTGGGGGGATGAGGAATCCCGCGGCGAGATCGGGGTCGGCGTGCACCGCGGGTGGGTGAAGCGCGCGGCCGACGGCTCGCTGGTGACGAGCGAGGCCGTTGCGGTTGACGCGGTCGTACCGTTAGGCAGGTGGCTCGAGGTTCGTGGCGAGGCCTATACGGGCCAGGCGCTGCGCGGGCTGGGCGGCGGCGGCATCGGGCAGAATCTCACGACGTCGGGCGCGCCGGTGGAGGACCGGGGTGGGTGGGCGCAGGTCGTGGTCACGCCGAACACGCTGGTGTCGTTCGGCACAGGGTGCGGCGTCGGTGACCCGAAGGACGTCGCCGGCCTGCCGGGGAGGCGGCTTCGGAACGTCGCGTGCGAGGCGCACGTGACCGCGCACCCGGGCGGCCCGGTCGTGATGTCGTTAGGCTGGCGCGGGCACCGAACGACGTACGAGGAATCGGGGGTCGCACGGAACACGCACCTGAATCTGGCGCTGGGGTTCGAGTTCTGATCCGAGCACTCGGCCCGCGCGGTTGGCATCGCGACCGTTCTCGTTCACGGCCGGAGACAGGATGGACGGGATTGAACAGGATGGACAGGATGGCTCCTCGGCCGTAGAGGACTTCCGCTCGATGAACAGGAGTGAAGGGGGAACGGCCGCCCGGGACGCTACCGTCCCCGAGAGCTGTTCCCCTCTCTTTTTTCAGGCCGCTGGCGCGAGCGACGGTGCTGCCGCGCAGGACATCTTCGTCATCCTGTACATCCTGTCCATCCCCCTCCTGCGTTCTCTCCACCTCGACCGGTCGCGAGGCCGACGTGGCGCGATGCAGCTCGCAACAGCGAAACGGCAAAGACAGGATGGACAGGATGACGAAGATGACCAACTCGGCAACGACGTTGCTCTCGCAAACGGCCTGAAAGGAAGAGGGACATCTCGCGGGACGAGACCGTCGCGGCGAGATGGCCCATCGATCCCTACTCCGTGGCTCGAGTCACCACGAATTGTCTGTAGTGCGCAAAGCGGTCGAGGATGAGGCTGACATACGTCACTGGCTCCAGTCCTCGACAGAATCCGAACTCGACCACCGGGTCGGTGTAGGCTTCCGCCTCGGACAGCTGGAGGAGCCAGTAGGCGACGTCGGCCCACTTCTTCGGGTTGTCGCCGTGCTTCGCGGCCAGACGCTGGGCGTCTTCGACGTGGCCGGACCCCGCGTTGTACGACGCGAGCACGAACTTGAGGCGCTCCTTCGGATCGGTGACGTTGTCCTTCCACCGCTCCTCGAGCCACGCGAGGTACTTCACCGCCCCGCGCACGTTCTGCTCCGGGTCGCGCGGGTTGCGCACGCCGACCTGTCGCGCCGTCGCCGGCATGAGCTGCAACAATCCCACCGCGCCGGCCCACGACCTCGCGTTAGGCCTGAAGCGCGATTCCTGGTACATCTGGGAGCCGAGGAGGCGCCAGTCCCAGCCGATCTGGGCGGCGTACTTGCGCAGCAGATTGTCGTACGGCGACAGCGTCCCCGTCTCGGACGTGAGGTAGCGGCTCGCGACGCGCGCAAGGTAAGCGCGGCTGTCCACGAAGTACTGCCGGTACGTGCGGTCGAAGAGGTCGCCACGCTTCTCGTCCATGATCCAGGCGTCGAGCGTGTCGAGCAGCATCCGACTCGAGCGGCGCACCGCCCACGCCACCTTCTTCGAGTCACCGATCACCGGACGGATCGCAAGGTTCTCGAAGTACTCGCGCTGCAGCTCCGCGAGATTCCCCTGCGCCACGGTGTAGTCGAGCGTCCCCTTGGATACCGACCGGATGAGCGCCTCGGACGACGAGTCCACCTCCACGACGTGGATCTCGCCGGTGATCGTGTCCGAGAGCTCGAGAAGCGTCCAACGGAACGGCGACGCGTCGGGCACCGTGAAGCGCTGGCCTGCGAGGTCGGACGGCTTCTGCAGGAGCCGCGCGCGAATCAACGTCGGCGAGGGTGACCGCGACGGATCGGCCGGTCCCGGCTTGAGCACCGTATCCACCGGATCGGGCAGCTTCGCCATGACGGCGGCCGGCGGTGCGTCGCGCTGCACGACAACCGGGTTCGCGTGGTAGAGCGCGCGCGTGTACGCCACGACGCCGGAGTCCTCGGGAATCGGGATGAGGCGATTCGCCACGAGGTCGGCGTTGCCGCTCCTGAGCATGGCGAACATCGAGTCACGACTCTGCACGACCACGATCTTGAGCGCGAGATCGTGCTCGTCCGCGAAGGCTTTGAGCAGGTCGTACTCGTAGCCCATCGGCTCGCCGCGGTAGATGAAGTACGTCGTCGAGTTGTAGGCGGCGAGGACGCGCAGCGTGTCGCTGGCCTTGATGGCGATCCAGTCGCGCGGGATCGCGAGGTCGCGCCCGGCGCGGTCGGTGGCGACACCGGCGTCACGAGCGACGTCGGAGGAATCGAGCGGCGCGGCGTCCCGCGCGCGCTCAAGCCGCGACTCACAGGCCGATGACGCGACGACGGCCAGTACGAGACCTGCCACCCTGCCCGTTGTGCCTGACCGCATGTCGATCGCTCGCCGTGGGTGTCCTTGTCGCATCGTCGGGCAGGGGACATGCCACCCGCGCAACCGTCACCGCGCGTCGCTGGTCGTTCGCCGATTGCCTCGCACACCCCGCCGCGCGGCGATTGCCGTTCCATGGTCCGACGGCCAACCATGGCGCGCGAACGTCTCGCGCCCAAAGGCCGGGCTCGAGCGCATGGCGTACGTCTCATGAACGGGGGACCAGATGCGATTGAGCGTTGTCTTGATGGCAATCGTACTTGCCGGGTGCGGTGGCGGCGGAGGGGACGGAGGCCCGACGGGCCCCGAAAATGGCGGAAACGGAGGGAACAGCGGTGGGAGCGGGTCGGGATCGGGAGCCGGGAACAACCCATCGCCAACAGCCACGGTGACCATGCGAGCCACCGACGACGGCTACGGCTATTCCACCTTCTCGTTCAACCCGGCATCGGTGACGATCACCCGTGGCGGGTCGGTGACCTGGACACACGACGGCGCGGCCGCAACGCATAACGTCACCTTCACCGGAGCTACAAGCGGGACGCCCGCCAACATCGGCAACATCTCGAGCGGCAACGCTAGCCGGACGTTCAACACCGCCGGCTCGTTCTCGTACCACTGCACGAACCACCAGAGCATGACAGGAACGGTGGTCGTCCAATAGCGTTCGGGCCGACCCGAGCACTCGTGTCTCACGGGCGCCCAGGCGAGGCGCGCGTTTCTGTGCGGCGAGATACTTGACAAAAGCAATCAATTAGCTGACTGTGTCAGCTACGTCCGCCAGCATGGAGCCCGAATGAACGAGCCAACTGCCACCAACAGCCGCGCTCCAACCAACCCCGTCGCAGCCGTGCGTCAGTTCAACCGCTTCTATACCAAGCAGATAGGCGTCCTACGCGAAGGCCACCTCGACAGCCCGTTCTCTCTCACCGAAGTGCGAGTCCTCTACGAGCTCGCGCACCGCGAAGACCTGACCGCCACCGACCTGGTCAAGGAGCTCGGGCTCGACGGCGGATACGTGAGTCGCATCCTCCGCGGCTTCGAGCGACGCGAGCTCGTCCAGCGGTCACGCTCGAACTCCGATGCGCGCCGCTCCCTCCTTCGCCTGACGGAGGCGGGACAGGCTGCGTTCGACGCCCTCGACGCGCGTGCTGACGCCGAGGTGGGCTCGTTCATGTCGAGGCTCCAGGTCGAGGACCGCGAGCGCGTCGTCGAAGCAATGCACACGATCGAACGGACGCTCGCGCCGGGTCCG
>DASURJ010000503.1:0-6900 GCA_036280115.1 Gemmatimonadaceae bacterium | reverse complement strand
ATCTTGACCCAGACCTCGGCCATCGCGGGCTCGACCACGCGCGTTAGGCGCACGACCGGCGTCCGCCCGATCGCCGCGTCGATCCGCGGACCGGGGTCGTCGCGCCGGATCGGCGAGATGTCGGGGACGGCCATGTGAGCGGGCGACGGAGGCGGTGCGAATTGCCCCTCGTGGAATCGAACCACGATTCACGGCTCCAAAGGCCGTTGTCTTACCGTTAGACGAAGGGGCAACGCGAACCCGTAACCTAGCCCGCCACCTCCACGCCAACAACGGCGTCGGCAGTTCGCGTCGTCATGAGGCGCGATGCGATTCCCGCGAGCCGTCCGTCGCGCGCCCGGGCGTGATCGGCGTCCGACGACGAGAGGTATGCGACGGTCGAGCCCGAGCCGGTGAGCACGGCCAACGCCGCCGGGTCCGTGCTGCTGATCCCGCGAAACGCCGCGAGGGCGCGCGCGACCTCCGCGTAGCGCGCCGCAACGATCGGCTCGAAGTCGTTATGCGCGATCGCCGAGACGCCGCCCCAGCTCGAGAGCGCATCGCGCTCGTGCACCGCGGGCGCTGGCCGGAACGTCCCGCGCTCGTCGTCGAGCCAACCGAAGGCGGCTGGCGTTGACACCCCGAACGGGAAGCACGCGAGGGTGACGGACCGCCGGGGAAGGGAAGGCAGCGACAGCAACCGCTCACCGCGCCCCCACGCGAGGGCGAGCGGCGCTTCGAGCGTCACGAACGGGACGTCCGCCCCCAGGGTGGAGGCGAGCGCGAGCAGGTCGCGGAGCGGCAATGAGCGGGGCGAGAGCACGTTCAGGCAGCGAAGCACGGCACCTGCGTCGGCGCTCCCGCCCCCGAGCCCGCCGCCGACAGGAATTCGCTTCGTTACTTCGATCGCCCAGTCGTTAGGCCACCCGGTGGCGCCGGCGAACGCGACGGCCGCGCGCCAGGCGAGGTTGCGCTCCACGGGACCGAGGCCGTCCGGCGGCATCGATTCTCCTGCGCAATCGAGCGAGCGTCCACGCACCGCCGTCCGAACGGTCACCGGGTCGCCGAGCTCGAGGCGGGCAAAAAGCGTCTCGATCTGATGGTACCCGTCCGCCTCTCGAGCAAGCACGCGGAGGAACAGATTCACCTTCGCCTGCGCGATGGTGCGTGCCGTGGCGCCGCGAGGCAGATCACGCGACGCGGGCGCACTCATGCGGGTGAGTCCGCCGGCTTCCTGAAGTCGCTGAAGTGCAGCCCGAGTCGCGCGAAGTAGTAGATCCCGAACAGCGTGATGGGAATGAACGTCAGGATGTGAAACCCGATCGCCCAGCTCACCGCCTGCCCGCTCGGCACCCCGTAGATGGCGAGTCCGATCTTCGCCGCCGCCTCGAACACGCCGAAGAACCCGGGTGACGACGGTAGCGCGACGCTGATCGCGATGAGCCCCTGCAGGAAGTTCGCGGCGCTGAAGGGGACGTCGATGTCGAGGGCCTTGAAGGCGACCCAGAACGCGAGCCCGTTCACGAGCCAGTGCACGAGGGCCCAGAAAAAGACCTCGAGGAACCGACGCGGACTCCGCAGGACGCCGAGCCCGCTCGAGAATGCCCGGATGATGTCGCTCCCCCTGTCGACGACGCGAGGGAACACACGCCCGACCACGGCCGAGAACAGCGCGACGAGCCGCTCGGGGAAGAAGACGATGCCGTACAGAATCACGAACAGGCCGACGGCGCCAGCCGCGAACAACAAGGCGCCCCGCTGAATGGGCTGGCCGGCGATGGTGGCGTCCGACGGAAACGACGGCGACCACATCGCGCTCACCAGCAGCAACATGAGCACGACCGAGTCGAAGACGCGGTCAACGGCGAGCGACGCGATGGCGCTCGTGAATCCCACGCGGCTCGTCTCGCGCGTCAGCGCATACGCCCGCGCGATTTCACCGAGCCGCGCCGGGTACACGTTGTTCACCATCATCCCGATCGCGGTCGAGCGCCAGAGTGCGCCGAGAGACAGATTCGGTGCCGCCGGGTCGAGGATGACACGCCAGCGAATCGCCCGGAGCGGAAAGATCGACGTCGCGAGTGCGGTCGCGAGCAGGAGCAGCGGGACATCCGACTGCGAGATGACGCTCCAGATCGCGGACGGCGATTCGTCCTTGAGTGTCCACACGAGGAGCCCGGCACTCAGCGCGATGCCGAGTGCGCTCTTCCAGTTCAGGCGCATGAAGGGTCAGTCGGTAGCAGCGAGATCGAGCAGATCGAACAGCTCGGCGAGCGCCTCGTCACTGGTTCGTCCCGAGAGGCGGATCTCATCGCGCACCTCGATGGCCCGCTCGAGCGCAGCGCGCCCGCGGTACACGAGGTCATCGATCGAGACCAGCGTCGCGTCGTCGAGCGGGGCGGGTGGGGCAAGGGGTGTCTCGTCGAGCGACGTGAATCCGGCGATGCCGGACTGAAGGAACTGGTGGAGCTCCGGTCCGGTGGGCGTGAGCGGCGTCTTGCGCGCAACCGCGACGTCGGCGCGGGCGGGCGTCCGCCTAACGGCGGTGGACGTGGGCGGCGTGATGGCCGCCGCGGCACGCGGCGTCGGGACGGCGCTCGCCGCGCCTGGCGACGGCGCTCGCGGCTGGTCGAGTGGCCCGAATCCCGCCGCAATCGCCCGGTCCACCGTGTGCCCGCGCGAGAGCTCCGCGAGGCGAGACGCCAACTCGGCCGGCGCGAGCCGCGATGACGCGAGGAGGGTCGCCGCCGCGTCGACCGATGAGAGCAGCATCGGGTCCAGCACGTTCGCGTCCGCTGCCGCGGCGCCGAAGAAGCGGCCGATGTCGGCGTGCCCAAAGCTGTCGATCGTCGCCCGCAGCGTCCGCAGCGCGGAGCGAAGCTCGTGCGCCGCGCGATCGCGTCCCGCCTGCGTCCCTGCCGCCCGCGCGTCGGCGATCAGCTTCCGAAGGTGCTCCGCGTGCGCAACGACTTCCGCCCGAAACCGCCGCTCGAGCGTGGTGTGTGGCCGCTCCGCGCGCGACACGATGTGCGGTCCCTCGTCAGCGAAGAAGAGACGGCTCACCGGCACCACCGGTTCATCGTCGCGCGTATGCTGCTGGAGCGCGGCCGCGGCCGCCGCGAAGTGCTGCACCTCGGGCGCCGACGCGTCCGGTCGTCCTGCGGCACGCAACTCTCGTGAGGCGCGGCGGAGCACCTGCGCCGCTGCATCGAAGAGCGCCGCGTGCTGC
This sequence comes from Gemmatimonadaceae bacterium, assembly GCA_036280115.1. Taxonomy (GTDB): domain Bacteria; phylum Gemmatimonadota; class Gemmatimonadetes; order Gemmatimonadales; family Gemmatimonadaceae; genus JAJKIV01. Next base: position 3,692 of record DASURJ010000503.1, on the reverse strand, counting down.
TGCGTGAACGCGCGTCCCTCGCCTGTCCCCGTCCTGGCGCCGTGCTCGATCGCGTCGGCCACGTCGCTCAGAGGAGGGAGGTCCTTGAGCGCCGTGATGCCCCGCAACGCGCGCACGCGGCCTAACGCCTCGTCGAGCGACCGCCGGTCGCGCGGGTTGGCGAGAAAGCTCGTCAGCGCCGTCGCGATCCCTTCGACCTCGGAGGCGAAAAATGTCGGACTGATCGCACCGGTGATCGGCGTGCTGGGCAGCGGGACCCCGTCAGGCACGAACCGGCGCAGGTCGGCGACGCGGGCCATCGCCCGCTGCTCTTCGGCAGCGCCCCACGTGCGCACGGCCCGGAGCAGAATCCGGACGTCGTCGATGGCCGCGACGACAGCGGCCCGCACCTCCGAGGACCACTGCACGGAGCCGTCGCGCAGCCCGCGGCCAATCCGTTCGACCGAACCCGCGAGCTCCGCCATGCGCAGGAGCTTCGCCATGGTGGAGCTACCGCGCAGCGCGCGTGACGCCGTGATGAAGGGGCCGGACTCGGGCGGCGCCTGCGTCGCCGAGCCGACGAGCGCGTCGAGCTGGTCGACGTACTCACTCGCCTCGAGGATGTAGAAGTCCAGGAGCCCGCCCGCCACGCTCATTCCCGCTCCAGCCATTGAGTTCGCTCGAAGTTAAGCCGCCTGCCCAATGACGGTCTACCCTCGGGTCCGCGCAACATCCATGACCGCACGCATTTCGCGCACGGCCTCGGCGATGCCGACGAAAACCGCGCGGCTCACGATCGAATGGCCGATGTTGAGCTCCTCGATCTCGGGAACCGCGGCGACCGGGCCGACGTTTCCGACGGTCAGGCCGTGCCCGGCGTGTACGGCCAGCCCGAGGTCGTGGCCATGTGCCGCGGCGGCTTGCAGTGCGCTGAGAGGTGCCGGGTCTCCCGCGGAATGTGCGTACCGCCCTGTGTGCAACTCGACCGCAATCGCGCCAAGATCGCGCGAGCGGGTCACGGCGTCACGGTCGGGATCGATGAACAGACTCGTACGAATCCCCGTTGCCGCGAGTCGTTCGATCGCCGCCCGCAGCCCCAGCGGATCGCGGGAGACGTCGAGACCACCCTCGGTCGTGATTTCCTCACGGCGCTCCGGCACGAACGTCACCTGGTACGGACGCACCCGCTCGGCGATCGCCAGCATCTCGGCCGTGCAGGCCATCTCGAGGTTGAGCACCGTGCGCACCGTGGTTGCCAAACGTTCCACGTCGTGGTCCTGAATGTGGCGGCGATCTTCGCGGAGGTGTGCGGTGATTCCGTCTGCCCCGGCATTCTCGCACTCGCTGGCCGCGAGCGCGGGATCGGGCTCCACCGTGCGTCTCGCCTGGCGAAGCGTCGCGACGTGGTCGATGTTAATGTAAAGTCGCTGGTACATGCTGGACCGAGCCACCATTGCACGCGGTTGCGCGAAGAGAGAGTGAGTCCCGTGAAGCGAACGATCCTGCTGCTGCTAGCCCTTGCCGCTTGCCGATCATCCTCGACGCCGGCGCCGAGCACGTCTCCCGCCGCGGCCGTCCCGGCGAACATGCCTGGCGCCGCCGCGCCGCGTCAGGCCGTCGAGCGATTCCTCGGCGCCGCCAAGAGCCAGGACCTCCAGGAGATGGCCGTGGCGTGGGGGACCGAGAAAGGCCCCGCGCGCGACCAGTTCGAGCGTAGCGAGCTCGAAAAGCGCCTCATCGTGATGCAAGGATGCTACGACGCCGAGCGGCACCGTATCCTCGATGAAAATCCGGGTGACGCCGGCAAGCGGGTCCTCCGCGTCGAGCTCACGAAGGGCTCGGTGACCAAGACGCCACGCTTCACCACGGTCAAGGGCCCGTCCGATCGCTGGTACGTGGAGGATGCCGACTTCCCGGCAGTCACTGCGCTCTGCCGATCGCGCTGAACGCCGTCCCCCGGAGCGGCAGAGGGCGTCGTGGAACGCAATCGACCCGCTCCGGATTAGTATTCCGACAGCTCGACAAGAACGCCTCCGGTCGACGATGGGTGCAGGAACGCAATGCGTTTCTTTTCCGCGCCGATCCGAGGAGTCTCGTCGATGAGACGAATACCGGCGGAGCGGCATCGCTCGAGCGTGGCATCGAGATCTTCGACCGCGAAGCAGAGGTGGTGGATCCCGGGGCCACGTTTCTCGATGAACCGGGCGATCGGCGAGTCGGGCACCTCGGCTTCGAGGAGCTCGACGAGCGGCTCACCGGCCGACAGGCCGGCGATGCGAGCTCCGTCAGCGTCGTCGAGCGGCACCTCTGGCATGGCGAGGACGTCGCGGTAGAACGGCAGGATCTCATCGAGAGTGCGTACCGCAATGCCGATATGGGCGAGACGCGTTCCTCGACGGGCGTTTGGTATGCTCATGGCTGATCTGGCCAAGGGAGCGCGACAAATTAATTCGATTCGTGGTGGGGCAAAGCCCGACCGTTAGGGAGGAAACACATATGGCGAATGCGGTAGCGGTAACGGACGCGGATTTCGAGCAGGAGATCGAGAAGCACGACGGTCTGGCCGTGGTCGACTTCTGGGCGACGTGGTGCGGCCCCTGCCGGATGATCGCGCCGATTCTGGACCAGCTCGCTATCGAATATCAGGGCAAGGCGAAGGTCGCGAAGCTGGATGTGGATTCGAACATTCGTACGGCGACGCGCTTCAATGTCCGGTCGATCCCGGCCGTGCTGTTCTTCAAGAACGGCAAGCTGGTCGACCAGGTCATTGGTGCCGTCCCGAAGCCGGCGCTCGAGATGAAGTTCAAGCAGCACGCGGCGTAATGGCGTAAGCCTCGTAACGCAAACCGATTGCGGGCCCACGCCGCGAGGGCCAAGTTTCGCCGGAGAGGTTCACGCTCTCCGGCGTTTCCTTTACATCCCGATTCATGCCCGCTCACGCCGCACTGCTGCGGTACCCCCACGGGCGTGTTCTCCTGGCGAGAACGAAGCTCGCGTACGTTCACCTTCGGAACCTTCTCAGCGACGCAAAACGCGACCGAACGGCAAAGGTCGCCGGATACGTCGGAATCTGGCTCCCCGATGAGCTCGTACTGCTTTTCCTCCGTGAAGGCGAGCCCGTCAATGCGCTGAGCCTCACGCCTCGCGGTGCCGAGCAAATCTCGATAGCCGCCGCGACCGCGCGCGTCCCGGCCGAGCCGGAATTCGGCGAGATCTGCTTTCACGAGGCACCCGCGGACCAGCTCGTTTGCATGTACCACACGCTCCGAACCGAACCGGCGTCGTGGCCAGACGAGATGGCCGCAACCGACCCGCGCGAGCTCTTTCCCCATCTTCGAAGCACGGTGTTTACGGGCGTCGTCGAGGTCATCTCGCGCGATACCGCGAACTACCTCGTGTTCCGCGACGGGTTGATCGAGCAGATGTACCTCACGGACGACCTCGGCACCGGGCGGACCGAACAGCTCGCGCGCCTCTTCGGCCCGCCATCCCCGCGTCCGCGCGTCCGCGTGCGTGGATTTCCGGCACCGATCACCATGCCCTCGCAGGCCCCCCCAGGCCTCGTTGTGGCGTATCGTGAGCTCATCGACCGGATCTACGCGGAGCTCGGCGCCGCGGGCGTCCCTGTGCCTTCCGCGGTGGGGGAGCGAGTTCGATCGGCGCTCGTCGATCGGCACACGGCGCTCCGGGCCTTCGCGAGCGGACAGGGAAAG
>DASURJ010000502.1:0-10651 GCA_036280115.1 Gemmatimonadaceae bacterium | reverse complement strand
GGCATGGACGATCTCGACCGTATGTATCGCCGGCTCGTGCAGAACCTCCGGGCAGGATTCCCTGATCTGCTCGCCCGCCCGTTCGAGGTTTCCGAGCTCTACACCACACTGGTTCCGTACCGGCACAACCGCCGCGAGCTGGGGTTCGAAACGAATCAGGACTATGAGCTCGCGCTGTTGCGTCTCCTGTCCGGCGAGCGCGGGTATCTCGTCGGCGACCCGCAAATGCAGGCCGACCTGGCGAACGAGCTTCAGTCGTCGAACCCGGACCTTTCGAAGTTCCGGGCCTATTCGACGACGATGGTTTCGATCACACCCGATGGAGCGCGTTCGGTGGAGCCACCGGTCGTTCGCCGCCCGGGAAGCGGGGGCACGGCGGCTATCCGCACGGCAGCCCCGCCATCCGCGACGGCGGCGGCCATGGCTGACCGTCCGACTGTCGGCGTGCCGGAACAACCGGAGAAGCCGTCAGTGACGGCGCCGCAGCCTTCGGCCCCGCCAACACCGCCCGTGCCGGCGGCCGCTCCACCCACCCCGCCTCCGCCCTCCGCCGCGCCGCCACTCTCGGCGACCGCTGGCCGCTCGATCGTAGCGTCGGGCACGTGCCGGTACTGCACCGGCGTGCTCCCCGAGGGCCGGACCATCACGTTCTGCCCGCATTGTGGACAGAACCTCACGGTGCAGAACTGCCCGGCGTGCGGTACGGAGCTCGACGTCGGCTGGAAGTTCTGCACGACCTGCGGCCGAGCAACGGCCTGACGCACCGGTGGACTCACGGCGTCTCGTCGTTGCGCGGATTTTGGGGCTCGTCGCTGTTGTTGTGAGCTCGGCGGCGTGCACTGGAATCGGAGGCGGCGCGGTTCCGGTCTCGCAGCCGACAACGGAAGAACCAGCACCGGGTCAGTGGACGGTGCGAACGCGCGACCACGTCGATCTCTGGCTCCACGGGTTCGCGGTGCTCCAGGTGGATTCGACGCGGGTGCCGTTCTTCCGACGCGGCTACCGGGATTCGGTGCTGGCCCGGCGCCAGCGCGCAAACGTTGCGACGCTCATCGACGCCAACCGCGAACGGCTTGCCGAGCGCTTCATCGCGTTTCCGAACCTCGTCTCTGCGCAGTTCATTCCTCTGTATTTCGGCACGTGGGAGGAGACGCGTCAGAGCGCCGAGATGTTCCTCCGCGCCGAGGGAGATGAGCGAGCCGCGGGCGATCTGCGCTCGCAGCAGATCATTCGGCTCTTCGCCGGATACTTTCCGACATACCCGGACCGGGAATGGCTGCGACTGTTCGTCCAGGCCGTGGAGGATGAGCGAGTCAAGTTCTTCCAGCAGTACTGGGAGGAGCAGCAACGGCAACGGTCCGCGGCGCGAGCGACGGTGGATTCACTCTGGCGGGACCGGTACCGGCAGCGATTCGCGCGCTTCCTGAACAATTCCGGCGCGGATCGCGGCACGATCGTGTTGTCGCTCCCGCTCGACGGCGAAGGGCGCACGCTCGACCTCGGTCAACGGACTCGTGTTGTCGCGGTGAATTTTCCCGACGACCCGGATCAGGCGCCCGAGGCGCTCTACACGTTCGCTCATGAGGTCGTGAGCTCGGTGACGTCGATCGCCATCGATGACAACCTGAGCCCGGCGGAGAAGCGCGCGGGCGGGGCGGTTCGCTACGCGAGCGCGGCCCTCGTTCGCGGCGGTCTGATGCTGCTGGAGCGCGCCGCGCCGGAACTCGCGGACGGCTACGCACGTTATTACCTGAGCGCGGCACGCGTGCCGCACTCGACCGGTAACGCGAAAACAGCGCTTGCAGCGGCATTCCCCCTGCCTGACTCGATTCGCGACGCGATTCAGCGTCAGATCGATATCGTGCTTGGAGGAATATGACGAACCTCCCCGAGAAACCCCCCGCGCCCGGTAGCCGGGCGCTCGACCGATCGGCGCTCGAGCGCGTGCTGGCCCGCGCCGCCGAGTTGCAGGCGGGCATGGCGGACGCCCACGAATCGATGACCGAGGAGCAGCTGGTCGAGCTGGGTAAGGAAGTCGGGCTCTCCGCGGAGCACGTTAGGCAGGCGATCGCCGAAGAGCAGACGCGCGTCACGGTCCCGACGGCCGAGGGGCAAACACGAAGCGTCTTCGGCCCGGCGACGACGTGGGCGCAGCGCATCATCGCGGGGTCGCAGGCAGACGTACTGGCGCGCATCAGTCGCTACATGGAACGCGAGGAGTCCCTGCGCGTGCGCCGCCAGTACAAGGAGCGCATCACGTGGGAGGCGAGTCGTGACCTCGTCGGCAACCTGAAGCGCGGGTTCAGTTGGGGAGGCCGGCGCTACTCGCTGGCGCGCGCCGATGAAGTCGGCGCGACCGTCGTTCCGGTGGACGCCTCGCGCGTGCTCGTCCGGCTCGACGCGACGTTCGCCGCCGCGCGCCAGAAGTTCGTCACGGGAGGCGGCGCGCTCGCCGGCACCGGGATCGTGGGCGCCGGCGGAGTCGTCGCGCTCGCGGCGTCCATCCCGGGAGCATCGATTCCCATCGCACTGCTCGTCGGCGGCGTGTGGGCGGCGCTCGGTGGCGTCGGCGCGGTCGCCGTCGCACGGTCGTTCAAATCGAACGTGGAGAAGGCGCAGCTCGCGCTCGAGCAGGCGCTCGACCACCTCGAACACGCGCAACCCCTGCGCCCCACGAGCTCGTTGCTCGACGTCCTGTCGTCGGCGATCAACCGATGAGCGGGCACGGCCCCGAAGGAAAGCTACCGGCACCGGTCGCGCGCGTAGGTGTCGTTGGCGGGGGCCTCATGGGGCGCGGCATCGCGCAGGTGGCCGCGCAGGCCGGTTTGTCGACGACCGTCCGCGAGCTCACCGACGCCCTGTGCTCGACCGCGCGCGACGCCGTCGCACGCTCGCTCGACAAGGCCGTGGAGAAAGGGAAAGCCACGGCGGACGCGCGCGACGACGCCCTGGGCCGCCTTCGCTTCACCACCCGGCTCGACGACCTGGCGGCGAGCGATATCGTGATCGAAGCCGTCGTCGAGGACGCCGAAACGAAGAACGCGCTCTGGCGCGAGCTGCATCCGCTGTGCGAGCGCGCGACGATCTTCGCGTCGAATACATCGAGCCTAACGATCGCGGCCATGGCCGCCGCGAGCGGCCGCGCCGACCGCCTCGTCGGGCTGCATTTCTTCAATCCCGTTCCCGCGATGAAGCTCGTCGAGGTCGTCCGCACGATCACGACCAGTGACGCCACCGCGCAGCGGGCCACGGCGTTCGTGCGCCAGCTCGGCAAACAACCCATCGCGGCACGCGATAGCTCGGGGTTCATCGTGAACCGGCTCCTGATCCCGTACATGCTCGACGCCATTCGCGCGCTGGAGCATGGCGTCGGCAGTGTGACGGACATCGACGCCGGGATGCAGCTCGGCGCCGGTCACCCCATGGGGCCGTTCACGCTGCTCGATTTCGTGGGGCTGGACACTGTGGAGCGCGTCGCGGAAGTCATGTTCGACGAGTATCGCGAGCACCGATTCGCCGCGCCGCCGTTGTTGCGGCGCCTCGTCCGCTCCGGGCAGCTCGGCCGGAAGAGTGGACGCGGGTTCTACGACTACACGGTGGATCCGCCGGCGCCGAACCCGCTGGTGTCGTGACCGCTGCGCTGGCCTGCGGCCGCCAAGCCCGTTATCGTCAGGCCAAGGTCGACACCGTCATCTGTCCCGTTACCGTGGGAGAATCGCATGAGCAAGCGCGACAAGCTCGAGCCGATGCCCGATGGTTGGGTGGCCTTCCACACCGAGTCCGGCCAGCGCTGGAAGCACAAGGATCTCACCGAGAGCGCGGACACGGGCACCGCAGTCCACTACCGGATTTTCGTGGCCGATAGCGGGGAGCAGCGGCGCTATACGTTCGCGCCGAAGGACGCCCGCGACTCCACCGTGTGGGATCTGCGGGAGCAGCTCCGCCGGTCGGAGGCCGTGGCGGCCGCGGCGGGCACCCGATAGCAGCCCTGACCGCGGTGGGCCGGCTGGTCGGCGCGGTACGTCAGGCGCTGCATCATCTTCGGCTGCGCCTGTTCGCCGTTCGAGATCCCTGGGCTCGGCTACCCCTCGAGGCGCCGCTCTCCGCGTACGGCGGCGGCGCCCGGCACGGGTTCGACTGGGTGTTCGAGGGGGAGTCGGCGGTATCCGTCGAGTCGTTCGACGAGCTCGTGCACTGGCTCAGTCAGTGCAGCTACGACACCGACGCGCGCCTGTTCCGGGAGGAGGATTTCTGGCAGCACCCGACGACGTTCGAACACCTGCGTCGGGGCGATTGTGAGGATTTCGCCCTCTGGGCGTGGCGAAAGCTCCTCGAGATGGGCGTGGATGCCGACCTCGTCATTGGTCGCCGAGTGCCGCCTGGCTCCGCGAACAGCCGCCACGCGTGGATTCTCTTCCGGGTACACGAGGGCGAGTTCGTCTACGAGCCAGCGGTCCGCGAGCGCGCGCTCGCGGTCCGGCCGATCGATGTCGCCCGGGACGACTACATACCCGAGTTCGGCGTGAGCCGCGATCGCCGTCGTTACTTCTTCGCCGGGTACGCCTACTTCCTCCAGAACCGCCACCTGGCGCAGGCGCACGGGCGGCCGACAGACGGCACCGGAGCGTCCCCAGCCGTATCAGGCAGCCGCGCTCGCTGAGGGCTTGGGGCCGTCCGGCGGATCATACGGGGGCGTGGTGTGGTACGACTTGTCGTTGCGAGCGCGCGCGCTCGGAATGAGACTCTGAGTTAGTTCGGGTGGCCCTCGCAGCGCCGCCTGCTTATTCTGGGAGTCCCACGAAGCACGTTGGAGTGGACGCCAGTCATCTGGCGCCCGGAATGCATTCACGTTCGGAGGATCGATGATTTCGCGCCGCGAATGGCTGCGCATCACCGCCGGGGGCATGGCCTTCGGTGTCGCGGGCGCTTCGCGCCTGCTCGCATCTGCGCCCGCCAAGGAGGCGACCGTCTATAAGAGCGCCACCTGCGGGTGCTGCAAGAAGTGGGTGGAGCACCTCCAGGCCGCCGGCTACAAGGTGACCTCTCACGACGTGCCCGACGTCAACGTCTACAAGAAGAAATACGGTGTGCCCGACAACCTCGGCTCGTGCCACACCGCCGTCGTATCGAGCGGCTATGTCGTTGAAGGGCATGTGCCCGCGGATCTCATCGACCGGCTCGTCGCTCAGCGGCCCAAGGACATCGTCGGGTTGGCGGTCCCCGGCATGCCCCAGGGCTCGCCCGGAATGGAAACGGGCGTGGTCGACAAATACGAGATCATCGCCTTCGACAAAGCCGGGAAGACCCGCGTGTTCGCTCGGCGAGGCTGACTTGCCGAATTCCTGACGGCGGTCGCACTCGATCGTCGTCCTCTCGAACTCACATCCGCCGCCGGGCGAGGCCCGGCGATTCTCGAACGTTCGCTCCGTCGTCGCTGGCGCTGCCGTGAAGCACTACCCTCGTCTGTCCACCTTCGTTCTCGGCGTCGCTGTCCTCGCGGCCGTCGTCCCGCCCGCCTCGGCGCAATCGCTCCGAGGGTCGAACGCGAGCGTCCGTCTCATGCACCGGAGCGCGATACGCGGCGGCCTCGATTTCTTCGAGACGAGCGCGCAGGTCCGACGTGCGGTCGCGCGGAAGGAGCTCGTCGTGCTCCGGGGGAACGCCAACTACGCGGTGGCGAACGTGCGAACACCGTACGTTCGGCCAGAGACGCGTGCGTTCGTGCATCGCCTCGCCGCCGACTACCGCCGCGCGTGTGGCGCGAAGCTCGTCGTCACGAGCGCGACTCGCCCGATGTCGCGCCGGCTGGCGAACGGGTCCACGCTGTCGGTGCATCCCACGGGCATCGCCGTCGACCTCCGGCGGCCGAAGGGCCGGTGCCTCACGTGGCTCCGCCGCACCCTGCTCGCGGCCGAGCGCCGCGGAGCGATCGAAGCGACCGAAGAGCGCCGTCCGCCGCACTTCCACGTCGCGGTGCTGCCCGCGCGATACAAGGCCGTCGCGTCCGCGGCACGCTCGAGCACCAAGACCCGGGCGCAGGCGAAGCGCTGACGGCGGCGGCCACGATCCTGCTGCACGGCGCCCTTGGTGACGCTCGCCAGCTCGCGCCACTCGCCGAGCGCCTGACGCAACTCGGCGTTGCGCGACCCACGGTCATCGAGCTGCCAGGCCACGGAGCGACGCCGCTCGGCGATCGCGGGTTCCATATCGAGGCCTTCGCCGAAGCGGTGCTCGCCGAGCTCGACGCGCGCGGTATCTCGCAGGCCCATTTCTTCGGCTATAGCATGGGCGGATACGTGGCGCTGCATCTCGCCGCCACCGCGCCGGCGCACGTTCGCCGTGTCGCGACGCTCGCGACGAAGCTCGCGTGGACGCCAGCGGTCGCCGCCCGGGAGTCCGCGATGCTCGATGCGGCTACCATCCGCGCGAAGGTCCCGAAGTTCGCCGCAGCGCTCGAACAGCGGCATACCGCCATTGGCTGGGAAGCGCTGCTGGCCCACACCGCCACACTGCTCCGTGACCTCGGCGAACGGCCGCGCCTCACGCCGGCGGTGTACGCCGGCATCGCCCAACCCGCGCGAATTGCCGTCGGCGACCGCGATACCACGGTGAGCATCGACGAGTGCGTGGAAGCTGTTCGGGTGCTTCCACGCGGCGAGATGGAGGTCCATCCCGGCACGGCGCATCCGCTCGAGAAAGCGCCGCTGGAGCGAATCGCTCGCTCTCTCGCTGAGTTCGTCGCATAGGCGGCTTGGCGCCGAATGCTTCGCCATGCGTCCCGTGCATGGCCTTCCGACTGGTCGCCGGTCGCACGGGTGGGCATCTTGGTCGATATCGCCCCCGCAAACTCAAGGAGCAGCGACGCAATGACGTCCACACTGCAGGATCCCGCCTCCGACGCGCTGCGGTTCCCAACTGGCCGATTCCAGCGTCCGCCCTCGCTCGACGCGGCGGCTCGCGCCAGCGCCATCGAGACCATCGCCGCGACTCCGGCTCGCCTGCGCGACGCCGTCAAAGGACTCACCGCGGAGCAGATCGAGACGCCCTATCGGCCGGGCGGATGGACGATTCGCCAGGTCGTTCATCACGTGCCGGATAGCCATCTCAACGCGTACGTCCGCTTCAAGCTCGCACTCACGGAGAACGAGCCGACCATCAAGCCCTACGACGAAAGCGAGTGGGCAAAGCTCGCCGACACGCGTCTGCCGCTCGAGACGTCGCTCACCTTGCTGGACGCCGTGCACGCTCGCTGGCTCGCGATCCTCGAGGCCATGACGCCGGGCGACTTCGAGCGCATGCTCGTGCACCCCGAGACGGGGCGCCAGCGGTTGGACCAGATGCTCGCACTCTACGCGTGGCACGGACCGCATCATACGGCGCACGTGACCACACTTCGCGAGCGGATGGGCTGGTGAGAACGGTTGCACCCGCGCGGTGGTTCTCCCGCGAGTTCGCGTTCGACCTCGACCTGTCCGCATATCCTAACGTCGTCGAACGCGTGCGTGGCACGCCGGCGCGCCTCGAGGAGCGCGTGCGCGGTCTGAACCCCACGACCCTAACGACGCGTGTCGGCGATCGCTGGTCGATCCAGGAGAACGTCGGCCACCTGCTCGACCTCGAAGCGCTGTGGCTCGGGCGCCTGGACGACTTCGAGGCCGGCGCCGAGCGGCTGCGCGCCGCCGATCTCATGAACCGCGCAACGGACGACGCGGACCACAACAGCGCTGATCTCTCGGAGCTGCTGGCTCGCTTCCGCCGGCAGCGAGCCACGTTCGTTGCGCGTCTCGACGCCTACGACGAAGCGTTCATCGCGCGCGCGGCACTCCACCCTCGGCTCACTCAGTCGATGCGCGTGCTCGACCACGTGCTGTTCGTGGCGGAGCACGACGACCACCATCTCGCGACGATCACCGCGCTGATCGGGGAGTTGAACGCAACGCGGTGATCGCGCGGACCCGCAGCAACCGCTACCGGTTGTTGCGGCGAACGACGTTCGAGTCGGGGACGAAGTGGAACGGCTGCTGAACGAGCTGCCGCACTCGCTTGCCGTTGAGCGTGGCCGGCGCGTACGCCCAGTCGGGCAGCACGCGCTGCACCGCCTGCGCGAACCGTGGATCGGTTGTCGAGATCACGCCGAAGGTCTCGAGCTCCACCCGGCCGAGCGTGTCGACGACGAACTCGGCGAGAACCTGCCCGGCAACGCCGCCGACGAGGAGCTGCTCCGGGTAGAGCGGGTGAGGTCGAGAGAGACTATCGCTGCGCGCCGGGACGTCCACCTGCTCGGCCGTATACACCTTGAGCGAGGCAACGAGCTCGGCGAGCTGCGTCGCCGTCACGGCCTTCTTGGGCTTCTTCGGGCGCCGTTCACCCTCGCGCGACCAGACGACGATCACGCCGCACGACCCGAGGCCGCGTGCTCCCATGAACTGCGGTGGTATCTGCGAGATGCCGCTGTAGACCTCGATGCCTTCGATCGACTGCGGCGAGAGGAAATCGAGATCGAACTCGGCCGTTGGGAGCGGTGAGCCGTCGAGCCATACCAGGGGCCAGCAGGAACGGCCATTACCGCGGAACCGAATCGCGTTGCGGACGAGCCGCGTGGATTGAATCTGAACGCCCGGTAGGCGCCGGAAGACGTCGGTGAGCTGTGCCGGATTTTCGCGCTCGAGCCGTTCGCGCGAAACAAAGTGACCAATGCCGAGGTCACGGCGCTGGTAAAAGCCGGCCATCCGCCCTGTATACATCGCGCCCCTGACCACGACGGGGGCCAGCCGCTGCGGAATCGGATTCAGCGTGACGGTCGATGTCGCCGGCACGCGCTGGTCGACGATGATGTTGAACTGTACAGGCTGGTATCCGAGACGCCGCACACGGAGCGTGGCCGGCCCTCCGCGGACCGCCGACAACCGGATCTCGCCGCGCTCATCCGTGACGCCGCGAACCGTCGTTCCCTCGACCGTGAGCTCGGCGCCTGAGATCGACCGGCCGATGGAGTCACGAACCGTGATCGAGATGGCGCCCGGCGGCAGCGGATCCTGAGCGGCTGCCAGAGATCCGGCGGTCGCGACGAACGCGACGGAGCATATGACGGCGATGCGTGCACGGCACGCAACACGATGGCGAGCGAGCAACACGATGACCTCCCGAGCGCATCCTGACACACACCGCTCGATCGTGAGCGGCTGTCGCATCACGTCGGCGAGCGCGGTCTCGCGCGTGGCGGATGGTGCTATTGTAGTGGTGGTACACGCGGCGCGCGAGAGAGAGCCTTGCAGGGCTGCGGGAAGCGGGCCACGTCGCGAAATAGCGGGACGAACCGATGGAAACCGGTGGGTCCGTCACGGCGCGCGCGCCCTGCCCGAAAAAAAAGCTGGACCTCGGATGAGCTTCGGCCTAGTATATCCGTCACGGATATATCGGTGGCGGATAGTCACGCACACACATGCGATCCCGAGAACCGGCACCCGCAACGTTTCTGCCGCTGACCCCGGCGGTTCTGCACATCCTGCTCGCGCTCGCCGAGGGCGAGCACCATGGGTATGCCATCGCGCAGGCCATCGAAGCGATCACCGACGGCACCGTCCGTATGGGCCCGGGGACGCTCTACGGCTCCATCGGCCGAATGGTGTCGAGCGGGTTGATCGAGGAATCCGCTCGCGGACGCGGTCGCGCGGCTGACGACGAGCGCCGCCGCTTCTACCGCATCACACCGCTCGGCCGGCGCGTCCTGGAGGCCGAGACCGAGCGACTCGCTCGTGTGGTCGCGCTCGCGCGGGCGAAGAACGTGTCGAGGCGCCCGGAGCCCGCATGATGAGCGTGGCCGAGCGTCTCTCACGAGGCCTGCTGCGTCTCTATCCGCGGCGTTTCCGCGTCGAATACGGCGATGACGTCATCGCGTTCGTGCGCGCGCGGGCATCGGAGCCCCGGTACGCGACGCGCGCAGGGCGCCTGCGTCTCACCGTCCACGTGGTCGCGGATGGTCTCGCCGGCGCCGCGCGCGAACAATGCTCCGCCGTGTTGAATCGGCACCGGCTGCCAATGCCGGCCGCCAGCACCGCTGCCCTTCCCTCCAACGATGATCCTCCCGAGGAGCTCATGGTCACTCTCCTTCAGGACGTGCGATACGCCCTGCGGACCCTGCGCCGGCGGCCGGCGTTCACGATCGTGGCCGCCGTCACGCTTTCGTTAGGCATCGGCGCGACCGCCGCGATCTTCGGGTTCGTGGACGTCCTGATGTTCCGGCCGCTGCGGTACCCGGCGTCGCATGAGCTCGTGGCGGTCACCATGACGCGTGGCAGGTCGCTGCGGGAGCCCGCGGCGTACCCTGACTTCGTCGATTGGCGCACACAGGCGAAGTCGTTCCAGGCGCTCGCGGTCGCCCGCTGGCAGAGTGTCAACCTCACGGGCGGAGATGCGCCTGAGCGACTCTCCGGCAACTTCGCGTCAGCGAGTCTCCTGACCATGCTCGGTGCTGAGCCGATCGCGGGCCGCCTGTTCCTTCCCCCGGAGACCGAGGTAGGGACGGCACAGCCCGTCGCGGTGGTGAGCGAAGGGCTCTGGCGGCGGCGGTACGGTGCGGCCCCCGACCTCGTCGGGCAGGTGATGGTCCTCAACGGTCAGCCGTTCACCGTGATCGGCATCGTGCCGTCCT
>DASURJ010000501.1:0-3085 GCA_036280115.1 Gemmatimonadaceae bacterium | reverse complement strand
CCAAGTACAAGGGCGAGTTCGAAGAGCGCGTGAAGGCCGTGCTGACGGAGATCGAGAGCGCGCAGGGCAACATCATCCTGTTCATCGACGAGCTGCACACGCTCGTCGGCGCCGGGAAGGCCGAAGGCTCGATGGATGCCGGCAACATGCTGAAGCCGATGCTCGCTCGTGGCGAGCTGCGCGTGGTGGGCGCCACGACGCTCGACGAGTACCGCAAGCACGTCGAGAAGGACGCCGCGCTCGAGCGCCGCTTCCAGCCAGTGTTCGTGGGCGAGCCCACGGTCGAGAACACCATCGCGATTCTCCGAGGGCTCAAGGAGCGCTACGAGGCGCACCACGGGGTGCGCATCACCGATGCCGCGGTCGTGGCGGCGGCGACGCTCTCGAACCGTTACATCGGCGACCGCTTCCTGCCGGACAAGGCGATCGACCTCGTCGACGAGGCGGCATCGCGGCTCCGCATCGAGATCGACTCGATGCCACAGGAGATCGACGAGGTCGAGCGCCGTATCGTTCAGCTCGAAATCGAGCGGCAGGCGCTGCAGAAGGAGAAGGACGCGGCGTCGGTGGAGCGACGCGAGGTCCTCGAGCGCGAGCTCGCCGAGCTCAAGGAGCGCTCGTCGGCCATGAAAGCCCAGTGGCAGCAGGAGAAGGAGACGTTAGGCGCCGTCGGTCGCATCAAGCAGGAGATCGAACAGGCACGCACGGAGGCCGAGCAAGCGACGCGGCGCGGTGACCTGGGCAAGGCCGCGGAGATCACGTACGGCAAGATCCCGCAGCTCGAGCAGCAGATGCGCGATGCCGAGCAGAAGCTGGCGAGCGCGGACGGCCGGCCGCAGTTCCTGAAGGAGGAAGTGACGGCCGACGACATCGCCGAGGTGGTGTCGCGGTGGACCGGCATCCCCATCACGCGCATGCTCGAGAGCGAGCGCGAGCGTCTCACCAAGCTCGAGGACGAGCTCGCGCGCCGGGTCGTCGGGCAGCGTGAGGCGGTGGAGGCCGTGTCGAATGCGGTGCGCCGGTCTCGCGCCGGTCTGCAGGACCCGAACCGCCCGATCGGCTCGTTCATCTTCCTCGGACCCACCGGTGTCGGGAAGACCGAGACCGCGCGGGCGCTTGCCGAGTTCCTGTTCGATGACGAGCACGCGATGGTGCGCATCGACATGTCCGAGTACATGGAGAAGCACGCGGTCGCACGGCTCATCGGCGCGCCGCCGGGCTACGTCGGCTTCGAGGAGGGTGGTCAGCTCACCGAAGCCGTTAGGCGGCGGCCCTACTCGGTCCTGCTGTTCGACGAGATCGAGAAGGCACACCCGGACGTGTTCAACATCCTGCTCCAGATCCTCGACGACGGGCGCCTCACCGAC
This sequence comes from Gemmatimonadaceae bacterium, assembly GCA_036280115.1. GTDB lineage: Bacteria > Gemmatimonadota > Gemmatimonadetes > Gemmatimonadales > Gemmatimonadaceae > JAJKIV01. The sequence continues at coordinate 1,718 of DASURJ010000501.1, read as the reverse complement.
TCGCAGGGTCGCACGGTCGATTTCCGGAACACCGTCATCATCATGACGTCGAACATCGGGAGTCCGCTGATCCTGGAGCGCGGGACCGCCGACTGGGCCGAGGTCGAGACCCAGGTCGTCGCCGCGCTGCGCCATCACTTCCGGCCGGAGTTCCTGAACCGCGTCGACGACGTGATCGTCTTCCGTCCGCTGTCGCCGGCGCACCTCGAGCAGATCGTCGAGCTCCAGCTCGCGCGGCTCCGCGCGCTGCTGGCCGAGAAGAAGATCACGCTCGAGCTCACGCCCGAGGCGAAGCAGTTGCTCACCACCGAGGGGTACGACCCGACGTTCGGCGCTCGTCCCCTCAAGCGCGCGATCCAGCGGCTCATCCAGAACCCCCTGGCCCTCGCGGTGCTCGATGGCCGGTTCTCCGAGGGCGATCACATTGTCGCCAGCGAGGGACCGGATCAGGAGATCGTGTTCGCGAAAGCCGAGGCTCCGCACGAGGAGCCGGCCGTCGCCGCTCGCTGAGCGGTGAGGGTTCAGCCCGACGTCGCCTGACCGACGACCGGTGGATGCGTGAGGCACTCGCCGCCGCGGCCGAGGGGGCCGCGGCCGGCGAGGTGCCGGTTGGCGCTGTCGTCGTACGAGACGGCGCCATCGTCGCGCGCGCTGCGAATCGAACCGTGCGCGACCAGGATCCAACCGCGCACGCGGAGATGCTGGCGCTGCGCGAGGCATCGCGCGTGCTCGGCCGCTGGCGTCTCGATGACTGCACGCTGGTGGTCACGCTCGAGCCGTGCGCCATGTGCGCCGGGGCGCTCGTCCTCTCGCGCATCGCCCGCGTCGTGTTCGGCGCGTGGGACGAGAAAGCCGGAATGGTCGGCTCCGTCGGCGACTTGTTGCGACACCCTCGACTGAACCATCGGCCCGAGGTCACGGCCGGCGTGCTGGTTGACGAGTGCGCCGCGTTGCTGTCCGGCTTCTTCGAGGTGCGGCGAAAGTAGCGTCATTCGGCGTGCCCAACGACAGTCCCGAAGCGTCCTACCACTGCGCAGTCCGCAGTGAACCACGACCTCGGGACGATGGAGCAGGGCGACAAGGCCACGAACGATCAGTCTCGAGTGCCGCTGGCGATTGCGATCACCGCGATGGTGGTCGGGATCGCGCTGCGCGTCGTCGAGTTCTCGCGCGACCGGCCGCTGTGGCTCGACGAAGCCATGCTCGCGCTGAACATCGCGACACGCTCGTTCGCGGACCTCGCGCGGCCGCTCGACTACGATCAAACGGCGCCGCTCCTCTACCTCTGGATCGAGCGAGCGTTCGTCGCAGTGGGCGGCGTCAACGAGCGAACGCTTCGCCTGCTGCCGTTCCTCGCCAGCGTGGCGCTCGTCCCCGCGGTGTGGCTCATCGGCCGGCGCCTTGCCGGCACGACGGCGGCGGCGGTCGCGACCGCGCTCGCGGCGATCTCACTCGCGCTCGTGACGTTCAGCGCCGAAGCGAAGCAGTACGGCGTCGACCCGCTGTGCACGCTGATGGCGGTCGGGCTCGCGGCGCGCGTGGCCGCTGCGCCCGAGGATGAGCGGCGGTGGCGGCAACTCCTCGCCGGGGGCGTCATCGCCCTGTTCGCGTCTCAGCCCGCGGTGTTCGCGTTAGGCGGCGTGGTGCTGGCACTGGTGTCGCATCCACGCGCACGGGGAACGGCCGTTGGGCGTCGATGGCTCACTCTCAGCGCACTG
>DASURJ010000500.1:0-2357 GCA_036280115.1 Gemmatimonadaceae bacterium | reverse complement strand
CCGTCGGGTCCACCTCGACTCGCATCGTCGGCCGGAGGATCGGCCCCCACGGCACGCTCGCACCATTCACGCGGTCATACACGGGGACGCGGAGTCCCTCGACGAGCGGGAACTCGACGCGCGGTTCGCGCCCTCCAATGTACCGGTACCGAAGCCGAATTCCTTCGCCGTCGCGGGTGACGTCGAAGGTCTCGTCGCGGACGTTGTCGATACCGCCCTCGATCGAAGCCAGGGTCGATCCGTAGACCGCGCCTCCGAGTGCGATGGCCTGTCCGTCGATCCGAGCGCCCGGGTGGAGGAAGAGGTCGCCGCCGACCACTACGACGTCGCCCTGGACGACCGCTCCAACCGATGCATCGCCGCCAAGCACGATGACGGTGCGAGGCAGCTCGGTCCCGCGCGGGATTACGAGACGACCGGTGGAATCGGTCAGCATGACGTCGTGGCCGCTCGCGAGTGAACGACGCAGGATGCGAGTCCCGCGCGCGCGTGGCGGCCCCTCGACGTCGATCGAGTACTGCGCGTCGGCCTGCGCCGCCCCCAGCCACGCAACGAGGGCCACGAGCCGCGCGGTCGCAGTCATCCCGCGAACGCCAGGAAGTTCTTCAGCATCGTCTTGCCGCCCGTCGTCAGGATCGACTCGGGGTGAAATTGGACTCCCCAGACCGGGTGCGATCGGTGCCGAAGCGCGTGAATCTCGGCAGGATCATCCGTGGCGTGCGCGACCACTTCGAGCTCCGACGGAAGTGATTCACGCTCGACGATCAAAGAGTGATACCGCATGACCGGCAACGGGCTCGGGAGCCCTTCGAACACGCCCTGCCCGTCGTGCTCCACCGTCGAGCACTTGCCGTGCATGACGCGGCGCGCTCGGACGACGCGTCCGCCGTACGCCTCGCCGATCGCCTGATGGCCGAGGCAGACGCCGAGGGTCGGGATGGTGCCCCCCCAGCGTCGGATCAGCGGAACGGTCACGCCCGCCTGATTCGGTGCGCACGGCCCTGGCGAAAGTACGATCCCCGTTGGCGCGAGCGCACCGACCTCCTCCACCTCGATGGCGTCATTGCGACGAACGATGATGTCCGCCCCAAGCTCGCCGAGATACTGGACGAGGTTGTACGTGAACGAGTCGTAGTTGTCGATGACGAGAATCATGGCCGTGCGACGCGTTCAGGCGCGGGGGTGATACTGCTTGTGGACGGATCGCAGGTATTCACGGTCGACGTGGGTGTAGATCTGCGTTGTCGAGATATCGGCATGCCCAAGCATTTCCTGGACCGCGCGAAGGTCGGCACCGCCTTCGAGCAAGTGCGTGGCGAAGGAATGGCGCAGCGTGTGGGGGCTCACGTGCTTCTCGATTCCCGCGCGTTCGACATGCTTTCGGAGGATCTTCCACGCGCCCATTCGCGTCAGCGGCTCGCCGCGCGCGTTGAGGAAGAGTATCCCCCTGCCGACGCCGCGCTCGAGGCGCGGCCGCAGCTCGCGAACGTAGGTGGCGAGCGCCCCGATGGCTCGCCGGCCAATGGGTACGAGTCGTTCCTTGCTTCCCTTTCCGAACACGCGGACGAGGGATTCGTCGAACAGCACGTCGCGAACGCCGATCGAGATCCACTCGGATACTCGCAGCCCGGCGGCGTAGGCGAGTTCCAGCAATGCGCGATCGCGAAACACCAGCGGGTCATCGAGCACCGGCGCGGCAAGCAACCGTTCCACCTCCGGCACGGTCAGGACCTCAGGGAGTGTCCGCCATCGTTTGGGCGATTCGAGCCGCTCGCTCGGGTCGCGCGCGAGGTGACCTTCGCCGAGAAGAAACTTGAAGTAGGTGCGGAGAGCCGAGACGTTCCGCCGAATGGAGGCCGGCGCGAGCCCAAGGTCCTTCAGGTGGTAGAGGTACTCCCGGAGCATGCGGGCGGTGACGTCGGGCGGTCCCGCGGCGCCACGGCTCGCGGCGTAGGCGACGAACCGGCGGATGTCGCGGTGATACGCGGTCCGCGTTTCCGGCGAGGCCCCTTGCTCGAGCGCCAGGAAGTCCTGGAAGGGCTCGGCGAGAAACCGCCTGTGTGCCTGCGACGCGGGTGCGTCCGTCACGGGCGGCGGGCCTTCCGGCGGGACTTCACGATCCACCATGCGACTGCTCCGACGACGACGGCTCCTCCTGCCACGATGGCGGCTGCGCGCTGGAACCCGCCGATGGCGCTCACGATCTCTTCCCACCTGCTGCCCACGCGGTACGAGAGTAACGCGATCACAGTGTACCAGATGGTCGACGCCGTCGCGATTGCCGCAATAGCGCCCGCCGCCGGGACACGAATCGCGCCGGCCAACGGCGGGACGACGGCGCGCACCGCGGGAAGGAA
>DASURJ010000499.1:0-2666 GCA_036280115.1 Gemmatimonadaceae bacterium | reverse complement strand
GATGGCGAGCGCCGACGCGGACATGTTCGATCGAATCGCGGCCGAAGTCGTGGGGCGTGGTCAGGAACGGTTGGGACGTAGCGTTCGGTTGGCGCTGCAGCTCCTGGCCGATGCCCCCGAGCGATCCGCGGGTCACGCGCTGGCGCTCGAGCAGATGCGCTACGGGGCGGAACGCGAGCGACGCGCGATCCGCTCGCTCGGCGAGATCGCGGCCACGACGCGGCCTAACGTGAACGCACTGCTGGCGGAGCTCGACCGGCGCGAGGCGCAGGCGCTACGCGACGTTGCGGCCGCCCTCGCCCGCGCCGGGACCGCCCGGCCATCACGGCCCGCCCTCTCGGCGGCGGAGCAGGAGTTGGGCGGCTTACGGCCGCGGCGCCTTGGCGGCCCGCGCGAGTGGCTCGACCGGTACGACCGTATTCCGTGGGGCGGCGCGCTGAACGGGTACATCGCACGTGAGGTCCTGCAAGCGATCGACGGAACCCGCACCGGGCTCGACATCTACCGCCTCGTGGCGGCCGAAGCGCGCGAGGGTGGAGCGCACTACTACGGTGTCGTGCGGCCCGACGCGGTGCTCGCGTTACTGCGAGGCGTGGAGCGCCTCGGCCTCGCCGCAACACGATGAACGACATCCCTGGCCGAGGTGCGGCGCAACGCGCCAGAACGGCCCACGACATTCGATTCACACGGAGGACGTGCTCACGTGCGACCTGATCTTCTCTCCCGCCGGGCCGCGAACCTCGCGGCGGCACTGCCGGCGGGCGCGCCGCCGACGAACCTCGCGTTCGACTCCGGCCACGCGTGCAACGCCGTTCTCCCCGACCTGACCGCCGAAGCGCAACGCGCGCTGACCACGTTCCGGCTGGAAACACTCCAGTACGCGCCACGCCCGGGGCTCCCCGAGCTCCGCACGCGGATCGTCGAGCAGATGACGGCCGACGGCATCGGAGTCGCGCGCGAGAACGTACTCGTGACGAACGGCGCCAAGCACGCCATCGAGTTGATCTGTCGCGTGCTGCTCGATGAGGGCGATGCCATCGTCGTGACGTCTCCCACGTACTTCACTGCCATCCCGATCTTCCGGAGTTTCGGCGTACAGTTCATCGAGGTCGGTCAGGATCGCGATGGGCTGGACGTCGCCGAGCTCGTGACGGTGTTGGCAGTTCGCGAGCGGCAGGGGCTTCGGGCGCCGAAGTTCATCTACAACGTTCCCGACTTTCACAACCCTACGGGCCTGACGATGTCGCTCGAGCGTCGTCGCGCACTCATCGAGGTCGCGGCGGCGCGCGGGATTCACATCGTCGAGGACAGCCCTTACCGGAAAGTCCGCTTCGAGGGGCAGAGCGTGCCGTCGCTCAAGGCGCTCGACCCGGGCAATACCGTCTTCTACGTCGGGACGTTCTCGAAGCTGATGGCGCCGGGGCTCCGGGTAGGTTGGGCGGCGGCGGCGCCCGACATGATCGCGCGCATGATCCAGCTCAAGTCCGACGGCGGGTCCTGCCCGCTCACGCAGCGCATCATCGTCGAGTTCCTGGCTGGCGGCAGGTTGGACGATCACATCGCGCACGTCCAGAGTACCTACCGCGGAAACCGTGATACGATGGTCGCAGCGCTTCGACGCGAGCTCCCCGATGCGCGCTTCGAGGTCCCGTCGGGCGGCTATTACGTGTGGCTCACGCTTCCCGAGGACATCGATGGTGACCTGCTCGCCCGCATGGCGAGTGAGGCGGGGGTGACCGTGCTCCCGGGAAGCAAGTTCTTCGCGCCCGGGGAGGCCGAGCATCCTCGCAACCATCTACGGGTCGCGTACAGTCACGCGACGCCTGACGAGATCGACGATGGCATTCGTCGCCTCGCCGCGGCGTACAGGACGATGGCCGATGCGACGTCGACATCCGCGCCGGCAAGTGTCGCCTGATCGGCACGAACGATGAAGACCGGTGTGCGGGTTCGGAGCGTCGTTGCCGGATGCGGCGAGCGGGCGCAAGGGTTCGTCTCGATTGGCGAAACAGCATCGGGACCGATCCAGTTTCCCGTCGTGATCGTCAACGGAGCGGAGGACGGCCCGATCCTCTGTCTCACCGCCGGTGTCCACGCCACCGAGTACGCGCCGATCGACGCTGTGATGCGCGTCGTGCAATCGATCTCGCCGCGCGAGTTGTGCGGAGCAGTCATCGCCGTGCCGGTCGTCAACATGCGCATGTTCGACAGCCGCACCGGCTTCGTTTCGCCACTCGACGGGCTCAACCTCAACAAGGTCGCGCCCGGCCGACACGATGGGTCGATCTCCGAGATCCTCGCGCGCGTGCTGCTCGACGACATCATCGGGGTCGCGCAGTACCACATCGATCTGCACGCCGGCGATCTCGGCGAGATGCTCCTGCCGTTCGCGGGCTACGCGCTGACGGGCGACCGTGCCATGGACGAGCAGGGCGAGATGCTGGCGCGACTGTACTCGCCGAAGCTCATCTCGCTCTCGACGCCATCCGGGACGATTCCCCCGTTCTCGGACGGCATCTCGTACGCCGCGACGCGCAAGGGGGTGGTGTCGATCTTCGCCGAGTCCGGCGGGAATGGGACGCTGGAGGGAGCGGACGTGCGCGTGCACCTCGACGGCATCGCGAACGTCATGCGGCACCTCCGGATGATCCCCGGCGACCCGACGC
>DASURJ010000498.1:0-5231 GCA_036280115.1 Gemmatimonadaceae bacterium | reverse complement strand
AACCTGTATGTGGCGGATGTCCGGGCCTTCTTTCGCGCGATCGGGCGGTGACCGCGCCTAACGTGCGTCCATGGGTCGCCAGGCCACCATTGATTCCCATCGGGCGATCGTTCTTCGCGCTCGCGCTGGTCGGGCTCGGCGCCGAGCACTTCGTCTATGGGGAATTCGTGACTGGCAGAGCACCTGCCTGGCCGGACGGCGTCCCGGGCGAGCTGACGTGGGTGTTTGGGTCAGGTGTCCTGGTCATGCTGGCGGGGCTGGCGGTCCTCGTTCGCCGCTGGGGTCGGGCGGCTGCGTTAGGTCTCGGGATGGTGATCTTCGCGTGGGCGTTCCTTCGCCACCTGCCCGTCGTGGTCACGGATTCGTTGCTCGCGGGTAGTTGGACGCGAGCGGGGAAGGCGCTCACGATCTTCGGAGGGGCGTTCGCGATAGCCGCTACGCTACCGGTGCTTCCGGGAACGACGACGGACGGATGGCGCCGGTTCGTCAATGCCACCGGCCCGTACGTCGCGTTGGGCCAGGTCGCACTCGCGAGTTTCCTGATCCTGACTGGCCTCCAGCACTTCAAGTTCATGGAGTTCGTCGCCACGCTCGTTCCCACGTGGATCCCGGGCGACGCCATCTGGTGGACCGGGTTTGCTGGCGTGGCGCTGATTGCTGGCGGGCTCGGGCTTCTCGTCCCTCGCACCGCCGCGGCGGCCGCGCTCGCGACGGGGCTCATGGTCTTCTCGTGGTTCTGGATCGTGCACCTTCCACGCGTCGGCATGAGTGTCAGCGATGGGATTGCGGTCTTCGAGGCGCTTGCGGTGTCGGGGATCGCGCTGGTCGTGGCGGGCGTACGTCGCTCCGGGACCGCCGTGTAGATTACGCGCGTCCCGAAGTCATCATTCTCCCGTCAAACGATCATGAAGCTCGCTTTCCTCTCCCCGGTCCTCGTGGCATCGCTCGCGGCCGTGACGTTGTCCACCCCGCTCGTGGCGCAGGCCCCGGCGCCGGCATCCAAATCGATGGAGCATCATGCGTCGAGTGGCTGGAAGGAGCTCGATGCATTCCACGAGATCCTGGCAGCGACGTGGCATCCTGCTGCGTCGAACGATCTCCAACCGATCCGCGCGAAAGCGGATTCGTTGTCGGCGTCCGCGAAGAAGTGGGCGGCGTCGGCAGTGCCGGCCGCGTGCGACACGAAGCCGATTCGTGACGCCATCGCCGACGTGGTGGCCGGGTCCGCGAAGGTGGCGGAGCTCGTTGCGGCGACCGCGTCCGACACCGACGTTCGCGCGTCGCTCCACCATGTGCACGAGCGGTTCGAGGTGGTGGAGCACGGCTGTCACCCGCCGCGCCGCTGAACGGGGCTGGGATCCCCGTCAGTCTCTCACGAACGGGATCAGCACGGTCGCACCATCCATGAGCGCGTGCGCCACCGCGAACGGAATCACGCGCCGCAGTCGCAGGTACAGCCACGGCTGGAAGAGGGAGAACGGGATCGGCGCCAGCAATCGGTACGCCATGAACTTCGCGTCGAACGTCAACGGCATGAACGAGTGTTGCATCGACCAGACGAATGCTACCACGGCGATCGTTACGCCGGTGTTCCGGAACAACACCTGAAAGCGGGGAACCAGGTAGCCGTTATAGGTCATCTGCTCGGTCAACCCCCAGATGAACGGCCACACCAGCATGCCGTACAGCGCGGCTGGCAAGGGCAGGTTGCCTAACAGGAGCGGCGGAGAGACTGTCCCGTAGACGAGCCAGCCTGCCGCGTAGCTGCCGCCGAAAATGAGCACGAGCGCGATGGGGATGAGCCCCAGGCCGAGCAGCACGTCGCGAGCGAGGCGCGAGCGCGCGAAGCCCGTGAGATCGAAGAGCCGGATGCCTTCGCTGCGCGTGAGCCGCCACAGCAGCGCCAGGCATCCGGCGTCGATCAGTGTCCCGTACACCGGCAGCCACGGCTCGGAATCGCGCCATGGAGTCTCGGATCCGCGCAGTGCGAAGAGGGCCGCGACGACGGCTTGCGCTCCCACCGCGAACGCCGTCCGTGCGAGCAGCATCAGCGCCGGGCCGTGCCACGTCAGCGTTCCCGCGTCCCGCCGCTGGAGGAGGGCCTCGTGGGAATTCGGATCCACAACGGAATCCTAGTCGTCGCGCGGGCGACGGGCGACGGGCGACGGGCGAACGGCGGGCAGTCATCGGTCGTGGGTGACGCGGTCGTCGGTGGCCAGCGACGTTACTGAGCACTGACGACTGATGAACTCACGACTGATGACTGCCCGACTGATCACTGCCTACTGATCACTCGCCGACCGGTCAGCGGCGACCGAAGCCCGGCCCGGCGGCAGCGCCGGCCTAACGGTTGTCGAGCCTCCGATCGAGAAAGCCGAGCATCAGACTGGCGATCACGTCACCCTTGTCCTCGAGCGCGAAGTGACCGGTGTCGAGGAGGTGAAGCTCGGCATCAGGCAGGTCGCGCAGGTACGGACGCGCTCCGTCCGGCGGAAAGATCACATCGTTCTTTCCCCAGACGATGAGCGTCGGTGGACGGTGGTCGCGGAAGAACTTCTGGAATTGCGGGTACAGCGCCACGTTGGTGCCGTAGTCCTTGAACAGGTCGAGCATGATCTCATCGACGCCGGGCCGGTCGAGCAGCGCCTGGTCGTGTACCCAGTTGTCCGGGTCGATGCGTGAGGCGTCACTGACGCCGTCGAGGTATTGGGATTTCGTGGCGGCGAGCGTCAGGCCGGCGCGCAGCGCTTCACGGTGCTCGTTCGAGCCATCAGCCCAGTATGCCTTGAGCGGCTTCCAGAATTCCTTCAGCCCCTCCTCGTAGGCGTTGCCATTCTGCACAACGAGGGCGCTCACGCGTTCGGGATGACGGAGCGCCAGGCGGTAGCCCACTGGCGCGCCGTAATCCTGGACGTAGAGCGCATAACGTTTCACCCCCAACTGGCTCAGCAACCCGTCCATCAACTCGGCGAACCGACGGAAGCTGTATTCGAACTGCGTGCGGGCGGGCGTCGCGCTCTGGCCGAATCCTGGGTAATCCGGCGCAATCACGCGATAGCGGCCCGCGAGCGCCGGGATGAGGTTGCGAAACATGCGCGACGAGGTGGGGAAGCCGTGCAGTAATACGACAACCGGCGCGTCCACAGGGCCGGCCTCTCGATAGAAGATGTCGACGCCATCGACCTGGGTCGTTCGGTAATGGGTCACGCGTGATTCGGAAAGCGCGACGGCAGCTTGCGCGGGTACCGCGGCCGGTACGGCCGAGAGCATCACGCCGAATATGGCGAGCGGGAGAGGAAGAGCATGGGCGCGAAACGGCAGTCGCATGGAGCCTCTCTGGGCAGAAAGTGAGCAGAATACCTATCCGGAGACGTAACGTGCATACACCGTGTATAACAGGTTACACACCCGAGATGTAACTTGTCAACGAGCACTTTATATCGTTACGTTTCCATCGTGCCCTCCACCCCAGTCGCGATGCCGACATGAAGGCCCTGCTGATCGGAAGCCATCCGGCGATGGACTTCTTCAACACGACGATGAGCCCGGGCGGAACGCCGATCGAGCTCATCGGTGACGGGCAGGCGTTTGTCGAGTGGCTGGTCGACGCCGGGCTTCTGGACGCGCCTAACGCCGCAAAGGTGAAGCGTCGGTTCGGGTCAGAGCCCCTGGACGCGGTCGCGGCGGAAGCGCGACGATTTCGCGAGTGGGCGGGTGATTGGGTCTTCCGCTGGCACCACGCCCCGGAGGCCGACTACGGGACGGAGGTCCGCCGGCTGAATCGTCTGCTCGAGCGGGAGCACCGCTACGACGAGATCGTCGTCGCGGACGGCGTGCAGACCGTCGAACGATGGCACCTGGATTCCCCCGACGCGCTCATCGGCCTCGTCGCCAGGCAGGTCGCGCTGCTCATAACCACGGAGCGGCCGGAGCTCGTGAAGCGCTGTGCGGGACCGGAGTGCACGCTGGCGTTTCTGGATCGAACGAAAGCACGGCGGCGCATCTACTGCAGCGCCACCGGGTGCGGCAACCGGGCGAAGGTGGCCGCGTTCCGCGAGCGCCAGCGGCAGCAGTGAGCCGGACGTGGTCAGGGCACGCGCGTCGCCGTCGTCGTGGTCCGCCCCTGATGCCGCACGATACTCGGCGCCGGCGACCCTGCCGGGAACTCGAAGCGGACCTCGTCGTTGTCGTCCCGCACGAAGCGCTCGCTGCCGACGTGCTTGAGGCCGAACACCGGGTTTCCCTCTTGCTGCACGCGGAGGCGGCCGTCCTCCACGAACACGCGAATGCGCGTGCTCCCGACCGCGTACTCGCCGACGAGCCGCTGGAGCGCCGACGCGTCGATCGCCACCGCCGGCAGATCCTTGACCCCGAGCGTGCGGCGGGCGATGAGCCGCTCGAGCGTAACCGCCGTCGGCGCGCCGGTGTTGGTCAGCACCACCGTAATCACCGAGTCGTCGGGGTAGTGATGCAGCTCGGAGATGAAGCCGTTGATGCCGCCGTTGTGGCTCACCTGCCGGTGGCCACCCAGCGTGCCGGTGCCCAGGCCGAAGCCGTACGTGATCGGCTTACCGTCGTTCAGCGTGCCCGGCGTCGTCATGAGCTTGTACGACGCCGGGCTCACGACCTTTCCACTCGACAGCGCCTGCGTCCACGCAACGAGGTCGGTCACCGTGGAACAGAGCGCCCCCGCCGAGTATGGCTGCGTCATGCTCAGCGGCTCGGCGTTGATGAAGACTCCTCCAGGCCGAGTCGCGTAGCCCTGGGCGCGGTGCTTGATGAGCGGCGCCTGGTCGCAGTACATCGTGCTCTCGAGGCCTAACGGCGTGAAGAATTCGTCCTTCAGGTACTGCGCGTACGGTTTCCCGCTCAGCTTTTCGATGATCATGCCGAGCAGGAAGTAGCCCGAGTTGTTGTAGCGATACGAGTCGCCCGGCTTGAAGTCGAACGGTTCGTTGGCGAAGAGCGCGACAAGCGAATCGGGCGCCAGGTCGATGCGAATGACGCGCGCCCACTTGGGCCCGAGGCTCGTGTAACTCTTGATGCCCGACGTGTGATTGAGCAGGTGGCGCACCGTCACGCGGTTCCCCTGCGCCGGGAAGTCGGGGAAGAACTTCTGCAGCGTGTCATCGAGCGAGAGCTTCCCCTGCTCCATGAGGCGCATGATGGCCGCGCTCGTGAACTGCTTGGTGACGGAGCCTATGCGGTAGACGGTCTTGGGCGTCGCTGGC
>DASURJ010000497.1:0-2975 GCA_036280115.1 Gemmatimonadaceae bacterium | reverse complement strand
GACGCCCGGCTGCGACGACGCCATCGATTCCACCAGCGCGGGCGTCACCGCCGCGATGAGGGGACTCGTCACACCGAAGAACACCAGCATCCCCGGAATCACCCAGAGCCGCCACGTCCGGCGGATCTCGGTCATCTCCTTTCCCAGGAACGCGCCGAACCCGCTCATTGCGAAGGCCCTCCGACGAGCTCCACGAACACCTCCTCGAGGCTCGCCTCCTCGATCTCGAACCGGCGCAGCGCCACGCCCGCGTCGGCGAGCGCCGCCGGGATCTCTCGCTGTGCCGCCGGCAGATCCGAGACCGTCATTCGAAGCGTCCCCTCGACGCTCTCGAGCGACTTGAGCCACGGCCGCTCGGCGAGCCGCCTCTCGAACGACGCACTGGCACCGTCACCTTCTACCTCCACGACCAACCGGTTCGCCGACGCGCGCGCCGTCAGCTCCCCGATGCCGGCGCTCGCCACCACGCGCCCACGCTCGAGAATCGCCACCGCATCGCACACGCGCTCCACGTCGGCGAGGATGTGCGTCGAGAAGAACACCGTCGTGCGGCCGCGGAGCGACGCGACCATCTCCAGCACTTCGCGCCGCCCGATCGGGTCGAGCGCGCTCGTCGGTTCGTCGAGCATGAGCAGGCTCGGCGCGTTGATCAGCGCCTGCGCGATGCCGAGTCGCTGCTTCATCCCTCGCGAGAATCCGCCCACGCGCGTCGTGACCGACGCGAGCCCCGCCATCTCCAACAGCGCGCCCGCGCGAGCGTCCAGCGTGGCGTCGTCGAGCCCGAACAGCCGCCCCGCGAACTCCAGGTACTCGCGCGCGGTCATCCACGGGTAGAACCCCGGGACGTCGGGGAGAAACCCGATGCGTGCACGAACCGCATCGGTCGCCTGCGTGACGTCGTGCCCCAGGACGCGCGCCGAGCCGGCAGTCGGACGGGCGAGCCCGGACAGGATGCGGAGCGCCGTGGTCTTCCCCGCCCCGTTCCGCCCGAGGAAGCCGAACACGGCACCGGGGTGGACGACGAGATCGACGTGGTCGAGCGCGACCGTGTCACCGAAGTGCTTGGTCAGCCCCCGGAGCTCGATTGCCGGAACGTCGCTCACCGTTCGTCGCGCGGCCCGTACAGCGCGTCCACCGCGCGCCGCGCTGCCTCGGCGCCTGCGGTACTCGCGCCGGACCCGCCACCCGGCACGTCAGTCGGCGACACCGTGCGTCCCACGGCGAGGTACACGATCGCTCCGACGAGATTACCGAACGCGATGACGAGCGCCCATACCCATTTCTTTCCGCCCCGCACTGCGTCGCGCCGAGCGAGGTCGACGAGCGCATAGACCTGGAGCGCGATCTGCGCCGCGATGAGACCGAGCACGATCGCGGCGACCGCCGGTGATACCTCGAGCATCTCGGCAAACCGGTCGAGCATGGCTCAGCTTCCTGACCGCGAGGTTACGGTGTCATTCTCCACGTTTGTCGGCGAGCGACGCGACATGTCGCAATCGTCCCGGTCGCGGAACGTCGCGACGAAGATAGCTCACCGAGCCCGCCCGGGGTGAGACCGATCCCATGCGCGGACGCGTACTCGGCGCTACTCATATAGTCATGCCTCGCCTGACGCGAACCTGGATCGCCGCCACGGTGGGCGCCCTCGTTCTGGTCGTTGCCGGCGCGCTCGCACTCGTCACTCGCTCACGCGCGCCCCGCGAGCGAGCCGAGTTCGTGGGCTCGGAGCGCTGCGCGAGCTGCCATTCATCGGAACACGCCGCCTGGCAGACGTCACAGCATGCCGTCGCCATGCAGCACGCGACCCCCGCCACGGTGCTCGGCCGCTTCGACAGTACGCGGTTCGAGGCGGGCGGCACCGCGGCGACATTCTTCCGCCGCGGCGACCGCTTCATCGTGAATACCGAAGGCCCCGACGGCGAGCACCGCGACTTCGAGGTTCGCTACACGTTCGGCGTATATCCTCTGCAGCAATACCTCATCGAGCTCGCCGGCGGACGTCTGCAGGCGCTGACCATCGCGTGGGACGCGCGCCCGTCCGACCAGGGCGGTCAGCGCTGGTTCACGCTGTACGCCGATGCGCTGATCGCGCACACCGATGACTTTCACTGGACGGGGCGGCAGAACAACTGGAACTTCATGTGCGCGGACTGCCACTCGACGGGCGTGCGCAAGGGGTACGACGCAACTGCCGACACCTTCCGCACGACGCGCTCCGAGATCAGTGTCGGGTGCGAGGCCTGCCACGGACCGGGGTCGATGCACGTGCGCTGGGGTTCCTATCCCGGCGTCGTCAGGCGCGTCGCGTGGCCGAACGATGGGCTCACCGGCCGGCTCACCGAGCGTCGCGGCGTACGATGGGAGATGACCTCGACCGCGCCCACCGCGCACCGGAGCGTGGCACGGCCCACCGACCGCGAGATCGACACCTGCGCCCAGTGCCACGCCTCACGCGCGCACATTGCCGACGGCTATACGGCCGGCGCTCGGTTACTCGATTACTACATCCCGTCGATGCTCTTCTCGGACGAGTATTTCCCCGACGGGCAGCAGCGCGAGGAAGTGTACGACTACGGGTCCTTCCTGCAGAGCCGGATGTACAAGGCGGGCGTAACGTGCGCGGACTGCCACGAGCCACACAGCCAGAAGCTCCGCGCCCCCGGGAATCAGGTCTGCGCCCAATGTCACCGGCCGGCCGCGTTCGATACCTCCGCGCACCACTTCCATCGCGCCGCCAGCGCGGGCGCCCGGTGCGTGTCGTGTCACATGCCCGACACGACCTACATGGAGATCGACCCCCGGCACGACCACAGCATCCGCATTCCCCGCCCCGACCTCTCGGTGACGCTCGGGGTGCCTAACGCGTGTTCGCGCTGCCACACGAACCGCGACGCGCCGTGGGCGGACAGCGTGGTGCGGGCGTGGTACGGGAACGCCCCGCGCGGGTTCCAGCGGTTCGCCGGCGCGTTCGCCGC
>DASURJ010000496.1:0-2885 GCA_036280115.1 Gemmatimonadaceae bacterium | reverse complement strand
TCTATTACATGGTGTTCGAGGGCTCGATCGTGGCCGTCGCCTTCCACGAGTACTTGGGCGCCCTGCCGCTGAAGCTGTGGTACCTGGTCGTCGTGCTCTACAGCGTCCCGCTCGTCTGGAAGGGCGTGCGCGTGTGGCTCGACCGCTTCAACGGCTATCTGCTGCCGTTCTACGCCATCGGCCTGATCGCCGCAGTGGTGTGGACGATCGCCGAGCACGGCTATGACCCGGCGTGGCTCACCTACGAGCCGAAGTCGACCGCCGGCATCGCGGGTCCCGGCTGGCTGTTCGCGTTCACCGCCTACATGGGCGTCTGGATCCTGATGATGTACACCATGGACTACGCCCGCCTCGGCCGGCGGGAGGACCGTCCCTTCACGAGCACCGTGACCTTCGGGCCCGTCTACTACGTGCTCGCGTTCCTGGTCAATGGCGTGATCGGCATCTTCCTCGCGCAGAGCATCCCGACGCAGGACGGGCTGACCGAGATCTCCGCCGTCCTCGGCATCGTCTCCGTGATGGGCTTCGCCGGCGTGCTGCTCATCTGGGTCAGCCAGACGCGGATCAACACCGCGAACCTGTACCTCGCCTCGACGAACCTGCAGAGCTTCTTCTCGCGCGTGTTCAAGCTCACGCTGCCGCGCACCGCCTGGGTCGTCGTGGCCGGCGCGATCGCCTATCTGCTGATGCTCACGAACGTGTTCAACTTCATCCTCGACGCGCTGCGCTATCAGGGCGTGCTCGTCGTGGCGTGGGTCGGGATCGCACTCACCCACATCGCCTACACGCGTGTGCGAGGCCTCGAGCTCGAGTTCCGCCCCGGCCGCGTCCCGGCGTTCAACCCCGGCGGCGTGGCCGCGTGGCTGGTGGCGTCGGCCGCCGGCATCGTCCTCGTCGACTTCGGCGGCGCCTTCGGCGCCACGTGGAGCGCGCCGATCGCCGCGGTGCTCGCGGCGGTCATCTATGCGGTCTCGCTCGAGTTCTCGCGCGACTCCTGGTTCCGTATGCGCCGTCCGTATGACCCTCGTCTGGAGGTCGATGACACGTGGGAGGCGCGCGTGCGCTGCGGCACCTGCGAGAAGTCCTACATCGCCGTCGAGATGGACCGCCACCCCGGCGCGAGCCATGAGCCCATCTGCGCGTCGTGCGCGACCGGCGCGCACTTCTACCTGGAGGCTCGCAAGGAGGCGCGCGAGGAGACCACCGAGCACGCCGTCCCCGCGCCGGAGCCGGTGCACGTCTGAGCCGTCAATCGTCGTCGCCGAGCGCGGTGAGCGCTTCGTCGACGTCGATCTCGCCCCGCGCGAGCGCCTCGAGAGTGTCGAGGCGCTCGCGCTCGTGCGAGCGCAACCCAAGGCGGTTGATCATCGCGTCGACACGCGCTCGCGCCGTGGGGTAGCTGATACCGAGACGGCGTTCCACCGCCTTCAGGTTTCCGCGCGCGTCCAGGAAGAGCTCGAGCAGGGCTCGATCCTCGGGTGCCATCGAGCAAAACGGGCACGGGGCGAACGATCCGGTGATCTCCGTGTCACACGTCGTGCACGACAGGCGCGTGATCAGCAACTCGGAGTCGCAGGCGGGGCAGCCGGTGGGCTGATGCTTGCGGCTCATTCGATCCGTACGGCAAGGTCGGAGAACGTGGCGTCGATGTCGAGCGAGTGGGTGCCCGACCCCAACACGGCGCGCCGCTCCGTGGTCCACGCATCGACGCTGGAATGTCGTGCGCGGATGTCCACTGTCGCGTCGCAATCGTGGCTGAGCGTCAGCTGCAGCGACGCGCTGACGCTCTCCAGGCGCCAGTCGCCGAGTCGCGGCGAGCCGGACACGACGACGGAACCCGATGTCACCTGCAGTTCGAGCGGTCCACCTATGCCCTCGATCGCGGCGCTTCCGGCCTGGACGACGACCCGCAGCGGTCCGTGCAGGCCGCGGACCGAGAGCAGCCCGCCGGTGATCTCGGCGTCGACCTCGAGCTCGGGATTCACGCGCGCTGTGAACCTCCGGCCGGCTTGCCAGGTGCCATGGACGGGCACGTCGACGATGTCGAGCACGTCGCCCTCGCGCACAACGCGGTGCACGCCGTCCACCACGACCAGATCGGCGACGTCGGGGTCGGCTTGAAGCTCGATGGCTCCGAACGCGCGACGCAGGCGCAGCGCGCGGGCGCGTTCGGCGGGCTGGTCGAGCAGCCGGGCGCCCTCCGTGGGGCGCAGGCGCCCGGCGGCCACCTGCTCAAGGATCTGGCGGCGGTTCATTCTGTGTCGAGCGCGACCTCGAAGGGTTCCTCGCGGAACGCCTCTATCGACTGGCGCCATTTCGCGCGCGGCCATCGATACTCGACGGTTCCCGAGCCGGGGCGGTACACCGCGGTGTAGAGCGTGCCGAAGCCCGCGTCGTAGCGCGTGTTGTGCAGCGGCGGCGAGAGCATGCCGGCGATGGCGTCGTCGGGGTCGTGCTCGAGCAGGCCCTGGAGATGCTCGAGGCGCTCGACCGTGTTCGTCCACCGCGCGTGCTCGCGCCACTCGACCACGCCCTGATGGTTGGTCGTCGCCGGCGCCGCGGTCACCCGAGCCGGCTCGCCCGGCGCCACCCATACGGTCGCGTGCCGCGCCCGGCTGTCGACGACGGTGACGTTGTAGGCGTTCTGTACAGGTACGCGCTCGAGGACTCCAACCGCTTCCTCGACCGTGCCGCACGTCTCGAGGATGTACCGGATCACGAGGGGAATGGCGAAGCCGGGGCCGTGGCATCGCAGTCCGCCGAACGTGAAGGACGCGGCGAGCCCGCGGTCGCTGACCCCGTCGAGCAGACCCCACAGCTGGTCGGTCATGCCGAGCACCCGGGTGTCGCGAAACCGAGTCTGCAGCACGACGGCGTCGAACAGG
>DASURJ010000495.1:0-3008 GCA_036280115.1 Gemmatimonadaceae bacterium | reverse complement strand
GAGGCCGAGGTGCGTTGCGACCGCGTCGGCGATCGGACGGTCGGCGGCGGTGGCCAGGATGATCTGGCGGGTTGCCCTCCGTTCCGCGCGAAGAAACGCGAGGACGTCCGGCCGGTACGGGAGGGCTCGAGCGTCGAGCGGCACCCGGGCGCTCACGAATCGCTTGAACCGTGCCCTCCCCGACAGGACCACGAGCGGCAGCGCCGGGATCACCCATGGCTGACGCCGCGCCAGCAGCGCGAGCGACAGGTGCAACGTGTCGCCGTCGATCAGGGTCCCGTCGAGGTCGACGATCAGGGGGACGGTGTCAGGTGTCGCCAACGCGTTTCGGCGCTGAGGGTCCGGTTGAGTCTCCAGGTCTCCAGGATCGATGACGCGGGACTGAGCCGTTCGTCCCGTCAGCCGAGTTGGGGATCACGGGATCCAAACCCGGCAGGCGCGGCTACTGTCTCACTGGCACTCGACGGACGATACCCGCGCGCGCCACGACAGCAACTGCTGGCAAGGCGCGAGGCTAGCCCCCAACTCCCAGGCCTCAGGCCCATGCGATCTTCGAACACAGCGCTCTCCGCTTCGCGTCGCCGCCATGCGCGTGGAATTCACGCTGCTGGTGTGGTTGCCGCCACCGTTCTTCTGCCAGCGCTCGCGGTCGCGCAAACGCCCGAGCGACGAACGCTGTCGGGCAACGACGTCGCCGTGTACAACCTTGCCGGCGTCATGCGCGTCGAAGGGGGGACGGGCTCCGACGTTACGGTCGAGGTCACGCGCGGCGGGAGTGATGGGTCGCGCCTCACGCTCGAGAGTGGGTCCGTGCGGGGGCGCGAGGCGCTTCGCGTGATCTATCCCGATCGCCGGATCGTGTACCGGCAGGGCGAATCGCAGCGGTGGGGCCGGTCGCGGACCACGCTGTACGTGGACGACGACGGGACGTTCAACGACGGCCGGTCGGACGACGGGCGGCGCGTCGAGATCGTGTCGAGTGGCGACGGCCTCGACGCGTACGCCGACATCCGCGTGCTCGTCCCGCGAGGGAAGCGGGTGTCCGTGTTTCTCGGCGTCGGCGAGGCGCGCGTGGAGAACGTCGAGGGAGAGCTGACGGTCGATGTCAGCGCGGCGTCGGTGACGGCGAATCGCACGCGGGGCCGGCTGTTCCTCGATACCGGCTCGGGCGAAGTTCGCGTGACCGACGCGGAAGGTACGGTGGAACTGGACACCGGCTCCGGCGGGGTGGAAGTGGCGAACGTTCGAGGCGAGAGCCTGCGAATGGACACGGGATCCGGCAGGCTTCGCGGGACCGACATCACCGTGAACGACCTCGAGCTCGACACGGGGTCGGGCAGCGTTAGGCTCGCGCGCGTGCAGTCGCGACGGATCAACCTCGACACGGGGAGCGGCTCGGTGGAGCTGGACCTGCGTGCCGATGTCGAGTCGCTGCGGATCGATTCCGGCTCGGGCGGCGTGACGCTCGGCATCCCGGAGAGCCTTGGCGCCGAGATCCGGATCGATACCGGGAGCGGGGGCATCGACACGGACATCCCGATTCAGGTGAAGCGTACGGAGCGGAACTTCCTGAGCGGGTCGATCGGTGACGGGAAGGGAGAGATCATCATCGACACCGGATCAGGGGGCGTACGGCTACGTAGAAGCTAGGACTACGCTGGTTAGCTGTTTAGCTGGCGCTGGTTGCTGCAGGACTACAGGAACTACGCTGGTTAGCTGTTAGCTGGCACTGGTTGCTGCGGGGTGTTTAAAGGCGGAACCCTCGGGAAGTTCCTCTACGACAGGGAGGCCTCCCGAGGGTTCTTGCTCTTACCCTGCAGCAACCAGTTCCAGCTAACAGCGACCAGCGCTGGTTGCTGCGCTGGTTGGTGCATTGGTTGCTCCGCTGGTCGCAGTTGTCAGTGGGTCTGCCCTGCCTTTGTCTCTGCCGCGTGCCGGTCAAACTTCGCGTTCGTCAGCTTCACGATCGTGAAGCACAGCGCGAACAACAGGACGGCAGTGACGATCAGTCCGCTGAAGGCCGCACTCTTGTCGCTTCCGTGGTGAGCCATCGATCTCTCGTGGTTTGGCGGTCGGGTGGTCAGTCGACGCGAACGGACGTCATCACGTCGTTCGGCTTGATCTGCTGGATGACATCGAGGCCCTTCGTGACCTTACCGAAGACGGTGTGCACGCCGTTCAGGTGGCGGGTGTTGCCCTCATCGAGGACGATGAAGAACTGACTGCCGCCCGTGTCTTTCCCGGCGTGTGCCATGGACAGCGCGCCGACTTCGTGGGTGTGCGGGTTCCCCTTCGTCTCGCACTTGATGGTGTAGCCCGGCCCACCCGTCCCGATCCGGCGGTCTCCTTCGGGCAGGTCCCGGGAGAGCGGGTCCCCACCCTGGACGACGAACTTCGGGATCACGCGGTGGAACTTCACGCCGTTGTAGTAGCCCGTATTCGCGAGCTTCTCGAAGTTCTCGACGGTCTTCGGCGCGTCGGTGTCGTACAGCTCGGCGACAATGGTGCCCCGGTTGGTTTCGATCGTAGCGGTTTTCATGCTCGACAAACTAATCGGGAATCGGCAATCGGGAATCGGGAATCGGGAATCGGGAATCGGGAAAAGCAAATGGCGTCTCGAATCCCTATTCCCGATTCCAGATTCCCGATGACGGGCAGACATCGGCCAGCGTACACTCGCCACAACGCGGCTTCTTCGCGTCGCACACGCGGCGGCCGTGGAAGATCAGGAGATGCGCGAGCATCGTCCAGTGTGCTCTCGGGAAGAGGCGCATCAGCTCCTGCTCGACCTTCACGGGGTCGGTCTCAGTCGTTAGGCCCAGGCGTGTAGCCAGTCGCCCGACGTGCGTGTCGACGACGACGCCCTCGTTCATGTCGAACGCATTGCCGAGGATGACGTTCGCCGTCTTGCGGCCGATGCCGGGGAGGGCGACGAGGGCGTCCATCGCCGCCGGCACCTCGCTGCCGTGCGAGTCGGCGACCGCGCCCGCCATGGCGATGATGCTCTT
>DASURJ010000494.1:0-14249 GCA_036280115.1 Gemmatimonadaceae bacterium | reverse complement strand
CGAGTCGGACTCGGGCGCGCTCCCATCGTCGTCGCCCACGAGCCGCGCCGTTCCCGCGAAGACGTTCTCTGCCCCGAGAAACTCGGCCACGTAGGGCGATGCGGGCCGCCGGAACACTTCCTCGGGGCGCCCGCTCTGCAGAACGCGTCCCCGGTCGAGCAGGATCGCGACGTCGCCGAGGAGCCCCGCTTCGGTGAAGTCGTGTGTGACCTGCAGCACCGTCACTCCCCGCTCGCGATGAATCCGCCGGAGCTCCCGCCGAGTGGTGTCCCGCCGTCTCGGGTCCAGCGCGCTGAACGGCTCATCGAGAAGGAGAATCGATGGCCGGCGCGCCAGCGCACGCGCGAGCGCCACGAGCTGCCGTTCGCCTCCGGAAAGGGACTCCACGGCGCGGTCGCGGAGATCCCACGCCCCCAGCCGAGCCGCAACCTCTCGCGCGCCGTCACGGTCCGACGCACCGTACGCGATGTTCTGCTCCACCGAGAGGTGCGGAAACAGGTAGCCGTGCTGGTATACGAGCCCGAGCTCCCGCTGCTCGGGGGGAATGGTCTGAACGTCCCGGCCGTTCAGCAGGAGCACGCCGCCGGTCTGCGGGTTGATGCCCGCGATGGTCTCGAGCAGGGTCGTCTTTCCCGACCCGGCCGGTCCAATGACTACGCCGTACGCCCCTGTGGGAACCGTGAACGAGATGTCCTGGAGACGGAACGTGCCCGCGCGCGCGGAAAGACCCCTCGTCTCGATCACGCCCGCGGTCCGACGCCAAGGTCCGGGCGCCGCTCGTAGCGAAGGGCGCGGAGTGCCGTGAGCGGCAGCAGGGCGAGCACGGTGAGAATCGCCGCCACGGGGAGCGCCTCGCGCAAGCCAAAGCTCGTGAACCGATCGTAGCTCAGTACGCTCACCGTTTTCGGGTTGTAGGTGATGATCACGATCGCGCCGAACTCGCTCACGGCGCGCGCCCACATGACCACCGCGGCGGCCACGAGCCCTCGGCCCGACAGCGGCAGCGTGACGCGCCGAAAGACGCGCCACCGGTGGTCGCCCAGCGTCCGCGCGACGGCCTCGTAGCGAGGATCGACGCGCGCGAACGCCTCGCGCGCACCGGAGATGTAGAGCGGTGCCGACACGAAGAGCATGGCGGCCACGATGCCAGCGGCGGACCCGACGATCCGGAGCCCGAGGTCGAGCGCCGCGCCGCCAACGACCGTTTCCCGACCGAGCACGAGCAGGAGCGCGATGCCGGCCACCGGATGCGGGATGAGCAGCGGTAGATCGAGGAACGCGGCGACGACCGCGCGCCCCCGAAAGCGCCGTCGCTCCATGAGGAACGCGATGGGCGTCCCGCCGAGGACGCCGAGAAGAGTGGCCGCCGTGGCGGTGGTTGCCGTGAGCCCGAGCGCGCGCCTGAGCTCAGCGTCGGACGCCAGCCGCGCCCCTCCCTCGACGCCCGACGTCGCCACGAGCTGAGCGATCGGGGCGACGAGGAACAGGAAGAGAAGCGAGCCGAGGAGGGCGGCGAAGATGCTGGCCAATCGCATCGGGAATCGGGAATCGGGACTCGACGCTGACATCGCGTCACATGTGACGCGCTCTGCTGCGACGGCTGCGACGTGGGATAACGATCGATCGTCTCCGGGGAGCCGGTAAGTGTCGTATATTGACAGTCCGGCCGCGATAGTCGCCCACCGCCACGATCGGCTCGTCCTCCTGACGTCTTCTGCCGATTCCCGACTCCCGATTCCCGACTCCCGATGTCCTTTGCGGTTGATATTCGCGGCGCAGTCAAACGATACGCGGGGCACGTCGCGGTACGTGAGCTCTCGCTTCGCGTGCCGCGGGGCGCGGTCTACGGGTTGCTGGGGCCGAACGGGGCCGGAAAGACCACGACGATCCGGATGATCCTCAACATCATCGCGCCGGACGAGGGAACGATCGAGGTCCTGGGGCAACCCAACACGTCGTCGGCGGTGCTCGACCGCGTGGGATACCTGCCCGAGGAGCGCGGGCTGTACAAGAAGATGCAGGTCCGGCGGCTTCTCAAGTTCCTCGGCGCCCTGAAAGGTGTGAGCGCGAAGGAGGCCGACGTCCGGATCGATCGGTGGATGGAGCGGTTGTCGCTCAAGACGCCGGAGAAGGATTGGGGGAACGCGAAGGTAGACGAGCTGTCGCGCGGCATGCAGCAGAAGGTGCAGTTCATCGGTACGCTGCTGCACGAGCCCGACCTCGTGATTCTCGACGAGCCGTTCAGCGGGCTCGACCCCATCAACGCGCAGGCGATGAAGGACACGGTCGTGGAGCTCAAGCGCGAGAACCGCACGGTCATCTTCAGCACGCACCTCATGGACAGCGCCGAGCGGCTGTGCGACGCGGTGTGCATCATCGCGCGCGGGAGCAAGGTGCTGGACGGGCCGATCGAGGAGGTGCGCGCGGAGCACGGCGGGACACACGTGGCGTTGTCGTTAGGCGGGGGCTCGGGCAACGGCGTGGGCGCCGTGCTCGCCGACCGCCGGCTCGTCGCGCGGCTGGACGACTCGAACCGCTACTTCGAGATCGAGCTCGTCCCGGACGCGGACCCGCAGGTCCTGCTGCGCCGCCTCGTGGACGCGGGGGCGTCGATCCAGCGCTTCGAGCTCGTTAGGCCGTCGCTGCACCAGATCTTCCTGCAGAAGGTCGGCGCGCGCATGGTCGAACCCGGGATGACGGAATAACACGGCGTCGTCATTCCGAGCCGGGTACCCGCGAAGCGGGTGATGAGGAATCGCAGGCATCCCGACAGGGGGTGTCGCGCTACGCGCCCAGCAGTCTCGCCACCAACCCCCGCGCGTCGACAGGCTCACCGACGGCGATCTTCCAGTACACCTCGCGCTTCAGGATCGAGGCGATGTCGGCGACCGGGATCGTCCCCGCGGCGTCGTAGCGGTTCACCACGACGCACATCTTCTCGTCGGGGTAGTTGAGGCGGTGACAGAGTCGTAGCACGCGCTGCGTCCCGCGCAACGACGGCACCGTCCCTTCGGTGACCATGACGATCCGGTCGGATCCGTCGAAGGCCGCGAGCGTACGCTCGTTCACCTGATGCTCGAGCTCCGCCACGGTCACGGCAAAGCCCGCGCGCAACGTGTCGAGCGTGAGGGTGACGGACTTCGCGTCGGCGGGCGCCGGCGTGCGGCGGCGCAACGGCACGAGGGTCCAGAGTCCGTCACTCCGCCGCGCGAGGCTCGTATCCGCCCCGGGAATCAGCAGGCGCTCGTCGGCCTCGGGATCGCGGCCGTTCGATCGCACGAACGCCGGCGGTGTCACATCGAGCCGCGCTGCCTCGGCGCGCGCTCGTACCGATCGCTGGTCGAACTCCGCGAGCGCGACGCGCCCGTCAACCAGCGCGTGGAACGCCCCCGCGGCCGCCGACGCGATGGTCGTGACGCCGACATCGCCGCGCGTCCCGAACACGGCGATCACGGTTCCCCGCTCAGCGCGCGACGGTTCGGCGTCGGACCCCCGGCTGGCCGGCGCCGCTCTTCTCCGAGACGATCTCGAGGCCGAGCGGTCGGAGGTCATGCGCGGGACAGGGGCGGGGATGGGAGCGGAACAGGTACAGACGTGGGAACGGACAGCCACGTTGGAGCGGAGTACGATAGATAAAACCAAGGGCCGAGTCCAACGTTACTCGGCCCCGGCCCGATGGTTCGCGCCGGCCGTGTGGCCGGGCATACCGCGTCAACCTTCGCGCATCAGTCCGCTCGGCCGCCGAACGACGGCGCCGACGGAGGTGACACCCCCGTATCCACCCGGCTCCCGTACGTGTCGACGGGCGTGGCGCCCGGCGGCCGTTGGGTCGGCGAGGCACCAGGGGTGGGAGTGGCGCGGCCGTCGTACCCGAGCGACGTCGACGGCGCCGGCCCGTCGCCCTGCCGCGTGGTGGGTGCGCCAATGGCCGTCTTGAGGTCATTGACGAGCACGGTGATGCGGGACTCGAACGCCTCGTGCAACCCGGTCACGAGGTTGGACACGACATCGTCGAGCACGCTGCCGACACGGCTGCTGGCGCCGCGCGTGGCGGCGACGGTGGCGGCGGCCGCTTTCACGTCGGTACGTGACCCGCTCAGGAGCACTCCCGCGCCGACGGCCACGGCGATCGCCGGCCATGGATGATCGCGAACGATCTGCATGAGATTCAGCTTCTGCTCGAGCTGTGCGAGCGTCGTGGACATTCGTTCGCGCGTCAGCTCGATGTCCCGTCGGACGTCAGCTGTTGTTTCAGCCATGCCCTGTCCTCCTTGAGCGTCGCGATCGTCTCCTCTGGGGTGAGCCGCCGCGGTGAGAGAAGCGCCGCGCCACGCGACGCGAACCACATCGCGATTCCGCCGGCGAGCACGAATACAATGAGCGCCGCGAGCCAGTAGCGATCGCGCAACCACTGGTCGCCACCGAGCAGGATGAGGCCTGTGAGGACCGCGAGTGCGCCGAGCAGGAGCAACACCGCTCCGAAGGTGACGAACGCGGTCCCCCTCCCCGCGCCCTGGAGCATCTCCGTCACCTCGAGGCGCGCAAGGCGCGCCTCGTTCTTCACCAACGCCGCACTGCCCTCCGCGAGGTCCCGGAGGAGGACGCCGAGGCTCGGCGACTGGCCGTTATGGACTCGCGCGTCCATGGGCCACCTAACGATTGTTGCGGAAGGCCTTGCCGAGCACGTAGCCGACGCCGAGGGCAATGAGCAGGGTCCGGCCGGGGTTCTCGCGGACCTGCTTCTCGATGTCGCCCCGGAGGTCGCCGTTGCGGAGCCAGTCGGCGGACTTGTGCATCCCGCGTGCGACCGAGTCCTGCATCTGCGTCATGCGCTCGTTCGAGGCGACGCTGACGTCCGCCGTGCCGGTCGTGCCGGCGAGGTGCGCGCTCTGACCGCGCTGGCGCAGCTTCTCGGCGCCGGCGTCGAGGCGATCGGCGAGCGTGGACTGCAGCTCGCGCGCGCGCTCCTTCACCTTCCCGAGCTTGTCGGAGGTGGTACCAGTTCCCGTGCCGGTTCCGGTCGTGCCGGCGCCGACGCTTCCCGCCGTTCCCGTAGATCCGGCAGTGCCGTAGTCGAGTCCACCGGGAGGGGATTCGTTCCCGGCCATGCCCGCGCTCGTCGACCCGTACGCCCCGCTGCCTCCGGTGCCCGTACCCTGATCGCCGGTGGCGCCGAACGTATTGTCAGCGTTCCGCTCCATTTCTGCCTCCTCGAGGTGTGACCGGGAGAGGATTGCAGACAATATGCCGGAACGACAGAAAGCTATCAGCTAACAGCTATCAGCTATCAGCAAAGCGAGAACCCTCGGGATGCCTCCCACTCGGAGAGGGGCGTCCCGAGGGTTCCGTTTTGCTGATAGCTGATAGCTGTTAGCTGATGGCTGATTGCTGATTGCTGATGGCTGCTAGCTGCAGTACTGCTCGAACGCGTCGATCAGATCCGCGGCGATCGCGTCCGCCGGCCGTCCTTCGATCTGCCATCGCTCGAGCATGAACGCGAGCTTGCCGTCCTTCAGCAGCGCGATCGACGGCGACGACGGCGGGTAACCGGTGAAGTAGCTCCGTGCGCGCTCGGTGGCGTCGGGGTCCTGGCCCGCGAAGACCGTCGTCAGCTGGTCCGGCTTCGTCGCGTGCTGCAACGCCAACGCGACAGCCGGACGAGCGTTCCGCGCCGCACACCCGCACATCGAGTTCACCACGACGAGCGTCGTGCCGTTGCTGTCCTTGAGCTTCGCGTCGACCTCCTCGGCCGTCCGCATCTCCTCCACCCCGATCCGCGTGAGCTCCTGCCGCATGGGGGTGATGAAGCGCTCATCGTACATCGGTGCCTGATTCAGGTTTCGCATGAGTCAGTCGTCAGTCCGAAGTCTCTGGTCAGTCCTCCACGTCGTCATCGCGCACGAGCGCAAGGATCGCGCTCTGCGGGATCACGAGGTACGTGTCTCCCTCGAACGTGATCTCGACGGCGGCCTTTCGGAAAAAGAGCGCGTAGTCGCCGGTGCGCGCCTGCATGGGAACGAAGCGCGTCTCGCGCAGCGGAGTCCGCCACGGTTCGTCGCCGCTCTCGCCGCCGGGATCGGGCATGGGTAGACCCGGGCCGGTGGCCACGATGGTTCCACCCTGCACGGCTTGACTGTCGAGGGCCGTCGGCGGCAGGTAAAGACCGACCTTGCTGCGCTCCTCGCCTTCCTGCATGCGGATCAGCACGCGGTCGCCGACCACGATCAGGCGCTTATTGTCTTTGCGCATGGTTGGTTTCGAGGGAAAGTCGAAAGATAAGCGGCGCACGTGCGAAACCGAGCTGAATTTCCAACGTCTCCTGCGCCGTTCGGCCCCTGTCCCGGAACGACCTCACTTGACCAGGTGGAGCCGAGATTGCCGCTGGTATGCCCACCGATTGCCCGTCGGGGTGACGAAGAAGTCCTCCTCCTGCGCCATACGAACGGGCTGACCACCCCACTCGGGCACGGGCGTCGTCGTCTGCAGCTCCGACGAGTACCACATATTGGCGATGATCTTCGCGTCACCCCGACCCGGGACGCCGGTCTGCATGTCCCAGAGCCCGATGAGTGGTCCGGCTCCGTGACCGTGCATGCCCACCGGGTGCGAGTACATGGTGCCCGTGATGCCGGACGCCTGGAGCCGCGCGAGGGACGCATGCAGCACCTCGTTCCCGGTACGCCCGGGGCGAACCTCCTCCATCAGGATGTCCTGAAACCGGTTCGAGTTCGCGAGCGCTTTCTCGAGCCCCGCCGGTGCGGCGGTCTCGCCATCGCGAAGCACGTATGCATTGTGCTGCGTGTCGGTATTCAGCCGCATGGCCGTGATCCCCACGTCGCAGTGAAGCATGTCCCCGCGCTGGATCACCGGGTCCTCCCCGAGCTGCTCCGCCGAGACGCCCTGGCGCTGCACGCTGACTGACGGCTGGAACCACGTGCCCAGCCCGAGGTCGTTCACCTGCTGCCGCCACCACCAGACGAGGTCGCTTGTACGCGTCACGCCGGGACGGATCACCTCGCTGGAGAACATCCGGCCGATGAGCTGATGCACGAGCTTCGTGAGCTCCGTGAAGAACGCCTCCTCGTCCGCCACACGCGTGGCGATGAGCTCGAGCGGAAGCGCCTCGGTTCGCTTGAACCGCGATGTCCATTTCGCGCCCAAGGCTTCGCTCATGCCGTCCAGCTCCCCGGCGCTCAGCCCGTCCGAGAAGGCGAACACCCGTGACACGTTGATGCCGATCGTGCGCGGATTGCGCGCCTCGATGACGTCCTCGAGCGCGAGCCACTGCTCGTCGCCCCAGAGCTCCGCCTGACGCCCCGGGACGCCGCCGGTGACGGCCCGCGTGGAACGCGCGGCGGTATAGAGCCCGCCCTGCGACGTGCCGCCGAGCGCGATCCGCTCGACGCACGACGCGTCCACGTTAGGCGGTGCGCCGCCGGCCGGCGCGGGGGCGGCCGTGGCGGCACACTTGTCGAAGAAGACGTAGATCGTCCGCCGGCGCGCGGCAAAGGTCGTGGGCGAGACGAGCGATGTGAACACCGGGTCCTCGTTGTACTCGCGCATGGGGATGACCCACATGGCCACGCCGTGCTTCCGCATGAGGCCCGGCAGCACGGTCGTTAGGCGCTGCTCCAGCCATCGCTGCTGTCGCGCCGCCTGTTCCCGGAGCGTGCCGAAGGGACGGGTGGGGGGCGCCGGCTGGGCGAGGAGCGGCGGCGCGAGGAGCAGACAGAGAAGGAGGGAGCGGAAAGGCATGGTGGAGGGCGAAGGGCGAACGACGAAGTGCGAAGTGCGAAAGGCGAAGCGCGAACGGCGAAGCGCGGACGGCGAAGTGCGGACGGCGAAGTGCGAACGGCGAAGTGCGAACGGCGGACGGCTTACGGCTTACGGCGACGCCACGCTACTGCCGACCCTCGGCCGACTGCTTCACCATGTCGTCGTGCACCGCCATCGCCGTGTGGACGCGATTCTCGCGACGCAGCAGCATGTACCGAACGGATTGCACCACGCCCGCGAGCACCACGGCAAAGACAATCACGGCGCCCACGCGCCAGACCAGCGTCGTCACCGCCATCTCCGGCCAATCGCCGAGGCTCGCGCGCTCGGAGCCCATGGGCTCGCGACGCGCGAGAATCAGCGCGAGGCTCGTGATCGCCTCGGCCACCGCTTCGACCGCGCCGAAGAGCGGCGCGCGCCACACCCACTTGCGCAACGTGAAGTTGCCGAGGTGCAGCGTCGCCATCCCGAAGACGAACGCCGCGCCCATCCCGAACGCCACTGCCAGGTACACCCAGTTCGACGCGGGCCCCGCGCTCATGAAGAGCGCGCGATACAGCCGGAACAGCACGCCCGTGATGAGCGCCATCTCGACGAGCGACTGCGTGAGGCGACGGAACGCCTTGGGCTCCTCGAGCTTCGGCCATTCGACGGTGTGGCGCGGGAAGTATGGCGTCATGATGTCGAGGCGAACGAGTGGGTCACGGGTGAGTCATTGCCGAGATGCGCCGCCAATGCGCCCACCGATCCAGCGCAGACTCTCACGGACATGACGACGCCAGTAATTCCAATCGTGCGATCCGGGCCACTCCGCGTACGCGTGCGCGACGCCGAGTCGCTGGAGCGTCGCGCGGAGGTCGCGCGACTGGTCGACGTAGCGATCGTTCACGCCGACGTCGAACATGAGCGCCGGCATGGGCCGGCGCTCGTCGTTGCCGTAACGCGCGGCACGACGCCCCGGGTCGCGCGCCCACCACCCCATGGTGTCTCGGCCGAACGCGAGCCGCATTGCCGGCCAGAGCGACGCGGCGTTCGACCGCAGCTCCTCCTCGGTCGATGCGTACCGAGGGGGACGCGCGTACGGGTGTGGACCGAGATAGAGAGGCGAGAGCACGCCCGAATGACTCGCGGCGGCCGCGAACACGTCGGGATACGCGAGTGCCAGCGAGATCGCGCCGTAGCCGCCCATGCTGAGTCCCGCGATCGCGCGCGCCGACCGGGACGGGATAGTGCGGTAGATGGAATCGACGCGCGCCACGAGGTCGCGCGTGATGTAGTCGTCGTATTTCGGCCACGGAACGCAGTAGTCGTTCACGGACTCGCCCGGCCGGCCGGGTGGCGTTCCGCGCCGGCACTCGGCGTTGTTACCGAGGTTGTTCCACGTCGTGTACCAGCCATCGTCGCCGTCGGGCATGACGACGATCATCTCGGGTACCCCCGCGGCGATGAGCGAGTCGAGCGTTCGGTCGATCCCACCGGACCGAACCCAGTTCCACTCGTCCCCCCACATGCCGTGGAGGTAGTAGGCGCTGGGATACCGTCGCGCCGGGGCCGCGTCGTACGACGGCGGCAGGTAGACCACGAACCGCTTCCGGATGCCGAGCGCCTGCGACCAGAACGAGTCGGCAACGACGCGGGACGTCGCGCGGTCCTGGGCGGGGACGGGGACGAATGGGGGGCCGGTGTGCGCCGGGCGCGCCAGCGACGCGCGGGCCTCGCCGGGCACGGCGCCGTTCGGAACGCCGTACACGAGCCACGCGAGCGACACACTCGTGAAGGCGACGGTGCCCATCACGAGCTGCCGGAGGAGACGTGTCGCGGCCGGACTGCCCGCTGCACGCTCAGATCCGTTCGTCATGTCTATAGAATGGCCCGCCGCGCAACGAGACGAAAGGACAGCCAACCGCCGAACCCGCGGGCCGGGGTCCGCGTCACTCGCGCTTCATCGCGAGCACGCTCATGAAGAAGCTCGAGAGAATGGTCTGGAAACCGATCGCGCTCATGGTCACACCGGGGATCACGACCCGCATGGTCCGCGAATAGTCGAGGGGGCCGAACGACACCCCCCACCAGCTCTTCACGGCCATTCCGATCAGGATCAGGCCAGCCGCAAGCGCGATCGCGCCACCGGCGACGCCGTGCTCGAGCTGGATGTAGCGACTGAGCCGAGCGATGCGCGTGTCCGCCGGGAGAAGCCCTTCGGCGATGGCGAAGATCTTCGCGAAGATCGCGAACAGGATGGCCTGATACCCACAGAGAATCGCCAGACTGCCGACGAGCACCGTGTGCACGTCGAATCCGACGCCGCCGATGCGTGTGCCGGGCATGCCCAACGCGTAGGCGCCGAGTCCCGCGAGGATGAGCAACGCCCCGGGGATGAGGAACAGCCATCGCGGACTGTAGAGGAGCATGAACCGCAGATGGCGCCACCCATCGCGGAACGTCTTGAGGTGGGGCGGATGCGCGACGCGTCCGTCAGGGTACAGCGTGATCGGTACTTCCGAGATGCGGGCGCCGATGAACGTCGCCTTGATGATCATCTCGGATGCGAACTCCATTCCGGAGCATCGCTGCTTCAACCGCACCGCGAGGTCGCGCGTGAAGCCGCGCATCCCGCAGTGAATGTCGTGAATCGGCGCGCGGAACCAGAGGCGCGCCATCGCCGAGAACATCGGGTTGCCCCACCAGCGATGGAGCACGGGCATGGCGCCTTTCGCGACCGCACCGCCACCCGTGGGAAGGCGGCACCCCTGTACGAGCTCATACCCTTCGCGCAGCTTGGCGACGAACCGCGGGATCTCGCCAAAATCGTAGCTGTCGTCGGCATCGCCCATGATGATGAATCGCCCGCGCGCGGCGGCGATACCACCCATGAGCGCCGCACCGTATCCCCGATCGGCGACGGGAACGACGCGTGCCCCGTGGCGTGCGGCGATCTCCTGCGACCCATCCGTCGATCCGTTGTCCGCCACGACGATCTCACCGACGATGCCATGCTCGGCGAGCGCTCGCTTTGCTTTCTCGATACACGTCGCGAGGGTGTCCGCCTCATTGAGGCACGGCATGACAACGGACAACTCGATCTCGCGCTCGACGGGCCGCGTGGGCGTATACCGGATCGGCCTGACGGCAGCGGGCGTGTGTAGAGTCATCGATGGCTGTAGGGAGACCCACCATCGACGAATCGCGGCGGTCGGCAGTCACGGCGCGCAGGCCGTCGGTCCCGCTGCCGCTCGTGCGGTCAGGGTACTCACGTGTGCTGCCGGGCCCGAGGGGGTGCGTGCGTACGAACCTTGCACCAGTAGCGTTCTGGTTGATTCGGCGGGCCTTTCCCATGACGACGCGACTCGACAAGCCACTCAAACGAGAGATCGACGTGGACGGCAAGCCGTACACCGTCACGATTTCGCCGGACGGCGTGAAGGTCGTGGCGAAAGGCAAGCGCAACGGTCAGGAGGTGTCGTGGCGCGACATCGTGAGCGGCGATACGCGCCTCGCGCAGGACCTCCGGATCTCGCTCGACGCGACAATGGAGTGACTGCGCGCCGCCGCGGATGGTCCGTCGTTAGGTAGTCAACCCACACCGACGCGGCAGCCCCCGGCAACGCCGTGCACCCAGATTCGCGTTATGCGCGAGGCATCGAGCGCCGTGCCGGGATCACCGCCGGGAAACGGTGTTTCGGCCACCGACGGCTCGCGCGACGCCGGCGGATTCCAGTCGATCGCGAAGGACACGCCGGGAACCTCCGACGCCGTCACGACGAAATTGCCTTCGCCCTGCGCGGCACACAGCGGCCCGTGCGCGAGCCGAAGCGCCTCGACACTGCTGCCCACCCCGACGCCGCCCGACGTGCGAAAGGTCTGGTCCGACGTGATGACGCGGATGACGGAGGTGTCCGGCGTCCCGGTCGTCAACACCACCAACCGGCTGGTCCCGACCGTGATGACGTGCGCGCGCTCCTGCATCCCTTCCAACGCCACCGCGGTGTCGGTGACCGTGCAGCGTGAGGCAAGCTCCGCCACGCGCGCACCGAGCAGCACGGGCCCGATACCGGCCGAATCGACCAGGACGGACACGTCCGTCGCATCGCATCGCCCCGTCGCGCGCGCGGCCATCGATGGCCGAGCGGCCCCGGACCGGTCGGTATCGGCGGCCGTATCCCGGCCCCCCGGCGCATCGCTCCCACACGCGATCCCGAGCCCCGCAACGAGCCAATGGGCGAGAACGGTCGCCGCGTTCCGACGGCGAGTCATCCGACAGTCGCCCAGCACTCGATCTCGACGCGCGCGCCGAGCGCGAGCCCATTGGCGCCGAGCGCGCTGCGCGCGGGCTTGTTGCGCGGGAAATACGTCACGTACACGGCGTTCATCCGGTCCCACTCGCGCATGTCGGCCATCATGACGGTGCACTTCACGACCCGGTCCATCGACGACCCGCTTCGCTGCAGTATCTCCTTGATGTTCTCCATGGTCTGCCGCGTCTCCGCCTCGATGCCGCCGGGAACCACGGCGTTCGCGCTGGCGTTCGCGCCGGGCGTCCCGATCTGCCCGGACAGGTAGAGCATGTTGCCCACGCGCACGGCCGGCGAGAACGGGCGCGTGGGCGCACCGTACGGCGTCAGGTACTGGACGGTAGGACTGGCGGCGGTTTCGGGACGTGACCGCCCACCGCAGGCGGCGAGGGCAGTGAGAAGCAGGCAGCAGCTGATCGATCGGACCGGCATGAATCCACCTGGGTGGGAATTAGGCGGAAAGAATGGTACCCGTCCGAGGTTGGCAAGAGTGGCAGTGAACTGCCAAGGTCGGTCCTGCCGTCCCCTGTTCGTTTGCCAAATTGACCAGCCGGGCCGGGTATGACTGATGCCCATCCCGCGGGCGTACCTGGTCCCACCGCAGTACCGCGAACCAACGTGGCGACCTTTTCCTGAACCATTTCTCGAGGAGAGACTGCCATGATCCACTCCCCAATCCTGCCGACGTTCAACCGCCTCGTGGCCTTCGACCGCGACCTGAGCCGCATGGTTGCTGGGTTCAACGGCAAACGATTCTTCGCGCCGGCGCTCGACGTCGTCGAGCGAGCCGACGCCTACCTCATCTCGGCCGAGTTGCCGGGCGTGGACCCCGGCGCCGTGGAGATCTCGTTCGAGAACAACACGCTCACGCTCCGCGGGACCAAGCAGCCATGGCTGCAGCCCCAGGAGAACGAGGAGCTCCGCGTCTATACCGCCGAGCGCCTGAGCGGCTCGTTCGAGCGGGCGATCCGTCTGCCCGAGTACGTCGAGGGGGACAAGATCGAAGCGACGTTCCAGCACGGTGTGCTGACGATCACCGTGCCGAAGGCGGAGGCGGCGCGGGCGCGGAAGATAGAAGTAAGGACAGCTAATAGCTGATAGCTGATGGCTGCTAGGCGCGCGCGCTAGCGCGCGCCTAGCGTATCCTCGTCCCGATACGCCCCCAGCGAACGTCGGTGATGAAAGGCAGCGGGCGATCACTCGTCTCGTAAGCACACACGAGCTGCGGCTCGTGACCCGGGCGATACGAGTAATACACGAACATCGGCCGCCCGCGGACGTTCTCACGCGGCACGATCCCCCAGTAGCGGCTGTCCTTCGAGCAGTACCGGTTATCGCCCATCATGAAGTAATGGTCGGGCGGGATGAGCAGCGGCCCCCAGTTGTCGTGCGTCGGTTGCGCGGGCGCCGAGCCGAATCGCGTGTTCGACAACGCGACCTGCTTCTGCCACGCAAACAGCTCACTCACTTCATTCGGGTTCCCCTTCTCGTTCTTCTCGGCCGCGAAGCCCTGGCGTTGCGGGATGCCGTTCACGTGGAGCAGGCCGTCACGCATGTAGAGGGTGTCACCCGGCATCCCCACGAGGCGCTTCACGAGCGTCGGCGTGGGGTCGTTGCCGATTGCGGCCTCGTCAGGCTGATACGGCGACTTGAACACCACGACCTCACCGCGCTTGGGCTCGGCGTAGCCGGGGAGGTTGATGTCGGTGAACGGGATATGCGGGCCGTAAACCAGCTTGTTCACGAACAGCCAGTCACCCACGAGCAGCGCGGGGATCATGCTGCCGGAGGGGATGCGAAACGCCTCGATGAAGAACGTGCGAATGAAGAGGAAGATCACCAGAGCGCCGGCGATCGACTTCACGTTCTCCCAGAGCGTGGTGGACACCGGCCGCTTCGCCGCCTTGGTCTTGCCGCGCGCGGCGGCAACCGCCGAGCTCTTGGCGGGAGGCGCTGGCTTCGTGGAGCGCTTCTTGGTTGAGGCCACTGGGAACTGGGAACTAGGAGCTGTTAGCTGATGGCTGATAGCCGATGGCTGAATCTACAGTACGCCGCCGCGCCCGGGGTGTTTCCTCCCCTCCCTCGATAACGCCAGAGGGGCGCGCTCACTCGAGCGCGCCCCTCTGAGATATGGCTGACGGTGAATGGCTACTTGAGGTGCTTGTTCACCAGCTTGGTCAT
>DASURJ010000493.1:0-4581 GCA_036280115.1 Gemmatimonadaceae bacterium | reverse complement strand
CTAACTCGATTTGGGTTCTTTGTGCCTAACACAGTTAGACAGCAGCCGAGGATTTGTCCAGCACGTCCACGCCGCATAAATCGACGCTCGCCTGCAACGCGCCTGCGTGCCTGGGCTAAGTGCTGTCGCGAAGCCGCGTTCGGAGCATCGGTCAGATAGGGCCCAGCTTTAGGCGGCGTGGGCCGCCGCCTAAGTCACCTCGCGCCGAGCATCGGCTGGACGGCACGAACTCCTCCGCCACCACCGGCATCAACCCAGTCGCCACCCAAGCGCCAGTCACCCCGCCGCCATCGCGGTCGTAATCCGCAAAATGCACCGCCCAACGGTAATCGCAGCGTCTCCTCACGGTTCCGGCTCGTCGAAGCGGAGCCTCAACGCGTCGAGCGGACTCCTCACACCCGGCCCGCGATCCAACACGTGCAGGTACCGCGACGTCGTCGACAGATCGGTGTGACCCAGGAGCTGCTGCACCGTTCGCACCTCATGGCCAGTGCTCAGCAGGTGCGTCGCAAACGAGTGACGCAACGTGTGCGCCGTCACCCGCTTCGTCAGTCCCGCCCGGCGAGCCGCCTCGGCCACCGCCCGCTGCACTGTCGTGTCGAAAACGTGATGGCGCCGGCGTTGCCCAGTGCGGGCATCCACGTACTCGCGCGCCGCAGGGAATACCCACATCCACCGCCAGTCGCGCGACGCCGTAGAGCTCCTGCGCTCGAACGCATCGGGCGGCACCAGGTACCCGCCGCCGCGCTGCACATCGCGCAGATGGAGGCGGCGCACCGCATCGATCTGTGTCGTCAGCGCGACCCGCAGGGCGTCCGGAAGCACGGTGAACCGATCCTTCCCGCCCTTGCCGTTGCGCACGTGAATTCGGCGGCGCGCCATGTCGACGTCCTTCACACGCAGCGTCAGGGCTTCGGTCAATCGAAGCCCCGCGCCATAGAGCAGGGAGGCGATCAGCCGGCGCGGCGCCGGCACCATCGCCAGGAGCCGGCCCGCCTCGTCCGGCGTGAGCACGACCGCCTCCCGATGCGACGCCTTCGCGTAGGGAATGCTCGGCGGACACCGGGCCGGCTCGCGCAACACATCCCGGTACAGAAACAGAATCGCGGCGTGCGCCTGGTTCAGCGTACTCGCCGCCAGCGCACGTTCGATGGCCAACCACTCCAGGAACCGCCGCACGTCATCCGCGCCAAGCTCCACAGGGTGCCGAAGGTCATGGAATCGGACGAATCGCACGATCCACGACCGATACGCTTCCTCGGTGCGGAGACTCAGATGCCGCGAGCGCGCCGCCGCGTGCACGCGAGCAAGTAATCTGGGCTTCTCGTCATCGCGCATCCCTCAACGTCGGGCCGCGACAGCGATCGCCCACCATCATTCCGTCGCCATCATCAGTGAAAGTCCCGCGACTTCGTCGCGATCTCACGCGTGCGCAACGCGCGGAATCGCCGCCCGACCACGTTCATCACCCGCCCGTCGCGCTCGAACCGCCCCTGCACGGCAATGAACGGCGCGAACTTCACCACCTCGGCGTTGTCCTCCACGAGCGTGCGCGGCACGATCACGTTGATGAACCCGAACTCGTCCTCGAGCAACAGGAACAGCGTGCCGTTCGCCGTCTGCGGCCGCTGCCGCACCGTCACGAGTCCCGCCACCGCGATCGTCTCGCCGCCGCGAAGCGACGGCAGGTCCGCACTGCTCTTCGCCCCACGTGAGCGGAGGAACTCGCGCAGATGCTGCATCGGGTGGCCGTGGATGCTCGACCCCGTCGTCGCGTAATCGAGGAAGATCGTCTCGGTCTCGTCGAGCGGGCGTGGCGAGTGACGCGCTGGGCGTGCCGGCGCGAGCGGCAGCGTGTCGCTCACCGAGCGCAGCGCTTCCCACGCCGCCTTGCGGCGATCCGGCTCCCAGACACCAAAAGCCGCCGCGCGAGCGAGATGCAGCGCGTCGGCACGCTGGAGCCCGGCTCGACGCACGACATCCTCGATCGACGTGAACGGAGCGCGCTTCCACGCGGCCTCGAGCGCGTCGAGCGCCTTCTCGCCGATGCCGTGCACGTACCGCCACCCTACTCGTAAGGCGGGACGCGCAGGGTCGGCGGCCTCCTCGGTGGTGCACATCCGCTGGCCGTCGCGCATACAGGGCGACCGCACCTCGACACCCATGCGCTTGGCGTCATGAATGAGCGTGGCCGGCGAGTAGAAACCCATGGGCCACGCGTTGAGGATCCCGAGATAGAACTCGGTTGGATGGTGCGTCTTGAGCCACGCCGTCGCGTAGGCGATGAGGGCGAAGCTCCACGCGTGCGACTCGGGGAACCCATAGTTCGCGAAACTCTCCAGGTCCTCACAGATCTGGTTCGCGATGTCGGGGATCACGCCGTGCTCGACCATGCGGTGCGCGAGCTTGTGGAGTACCGCCACGAGCTTCCCCTTCTTTCGGATGTGGCCCATCGTGCGGCGCAGCTCGTCGGCCTCGGCGGCGCTGAAACCGCCTAACGCCATGGACACGGCCATGGCCTGCTCCTGGAAGATCGGGATCCCCTGCGTCCGCTCGAGGATGGGCCGCAGGTTGGGGTGCTGGTAGAACACCTCCTCGTGCCCGCGCCGGCGGCGCGTGTAGGGGCGCACGAACTTGGCCTGGATCGGACCGGGGCGGATGAGCGCGACCTGGACGACGAGGTCGTACAGCCGCTCGGGGCGCGTGTGCAGGATGGACGCGATCTGCGCCCGGCTCTCGATCTGGAACGTGCCGATCGTCTCCCCGCGGGCGATGAGGTCGTACGTCGCCGCATCGTCGGGCGGGAGACGGTACATGGCCGGCCGGTTGCCGGTGCGCCGCTCGATCTCGTCGAACGCGTAGCGCACGAGCGACAACGCACCGAGCCCCAGGAAATCGTACTTCGGGATGCCGATGAGGTCGAGATCGTCCTTGTCGAACTGGATGATGGTGCGCCCCATCGTCGTCTGCTCGATGGGCGCGAAGTTCCCTAACGACTCGGACGACAGCACGAACCCGCCGACGTGGGTGGACCGAAGGCGCGGGAGTCCCTCGAATGCGCCGATGGCCGCGAGCAACGCGCGCCCTTTGGGCCCCTCGATGTCGAGGTCGAACCGTTTCGCGAGTCCTTCGCGGATGGCGACGACGGCGTCCGCCGGCTCGGCGTAGTGAAGCCGCTTGGAGAACTGCGTCGCGTACTCCGCCTCGTACCCGAACGCCCGCATCGCGTCCAGGATGGCGTTCGGCGCCCGGTACGTCTGGACGGTGCAGGTGATGGCCGCCTTCGCCCGCTCGTACTTGTCGTAGACGTAATCGAGTACCTCCTCGCGGCGGTCGTGCTCGAAGTCCACGTCGATGTCCGGCGGCTCGGTCTTGCCGTCGGTGCGCTTCTCGGACAGAAAGCGCTCGAACAGGAGCCCGTGCCGCACGGGATCCACGGCCGTGATGCCTAACAGGTAGGCCACGACGGAATTGGCGGCGCTGCCGCGTCCCTGACAGAGAATGTTCTGCCGCTGCGCGTAGTGCACGGCGTCCCACATGACCAGGAAGAAGCCGGCGAAGCCGAGCCGACCAATGACGCCGAGCTCATGCTCGATCTGCTTCAGTTGCGCCTCGCTCAGCGTGTCGCCCCAACGCTCCTTCGCGCCGGCCATGACACAGTCGCGGAGGAACGACTCGTCCGTGTGGCGCTCCGGCACCGGGAACGTCGGCATCGGCGGACGCATCCACGCGAGCTCGAAGTCGCCGCACTCGGCGGCAATGCGCGCGCTCTCCTCGATCCCCTGCTCGCGCCCCTGCCAGCGCCGCGCCATCTCGTCGGGCGAGAGCAGTCGCCACTCGCCGTTCGGGTGGAGGAACCCGCCCTTCGTCGCCGTATCGAGATCGACGTTATAGCGGAGCGCGGTGAGCACGTCGTGGACGAGCCGCCCGTCGTTGTCGATGTAGCGCGGGTCGTGGGCGACGACCCACGGGATCTTCCGTCGCTCCGCGAGATCGACGAGCGCGCCCGCCAGCGCCCCCTCGGCGCCGCCGGTGTAGTGGAGCTGCACTTCCACGGCGAGCCGGTCGCCGAACACGTCGTGCCACGCGTCGAGCATGTGACGCGCGTTCGCGCGGTCGCCAGCACGCACGAGGCTCGCGATGGGGCCGGTGGCCGGCCCCGTGAGTGCAACGAGCCCGGCGCTGTGCTCGGCGACTTCGCGCCAGGTCACGTTCGGCCGCCCACGGCGCTCCTGCCCATGCTCCCTGGTCCAGCTCGCCCACGCGCCCATCCGCGCTCGCGTGACGAGCGCGGCGAGGTTCCGGTAGCCTTCGGCGCTGCGGACGAGGAACGCCGCGGGCCGCCCGTCCACGCGCAGCTCGGCGCCGACGACGGGTCGCAGCTTCCCGCTCAGTTGCGCCGCGTTCACGAACCGCGGAATGCCGCCGAGGTCCGCGGTGTCGGTGACACCGAGGGTGGTGTAGCCTAACGCGATGGCGCGCGCGACGAGCGCCTCCGGCGTGACGGCGCCATCGCCGAAGGAAAAGCCTGTGTGGGCGCGAAGCTCGACGAATGCCGTCACGAATTCGCGGTGTTGGGGG
>DASURJ010000492.1:0-3148 GCA_036280115.1 Gemmatimonadaceae bacterium | reverse complement strand
TCGGAAAGAAGTCGCTCCAGGAGATCGCCGATCTGCTCGAGCGCGAGGGACTGAACTTCGGGATGCGTTGGGACGAGAACGGTGACGGCGTGCGGATCACCGACTGGGGAACCCCGCCGAGCCGCGCTGCCGCGAACGCGCCCGACGACGAAGAGGACTAGGACCCATGCGTCATCGCAAAGCGGGGCGGCAACTGCGCCGCACCAGCGAACAGCGGCTCGCGCTCCTTCGGAGCCTCGCCACGTCGCTGATCGAGAAAGGCGCGATCGTGACGACGGAGGCGAAAGCAAAGGAGCTCCGCCCCTTCGTCGAGAAGCTCATCACGAAGGCGCGCACCGGCACGCTGCATTCGCGCCGGCTCGCCGGCCGCCACGTGCAAAAGCGCGAGGCTGCCGACAAACTGTTCCAGGAGATCGGGCCGCGGTTCGCAAAGCGTCCCGGTGGGTACACGCGCATCCTGAAGACCGGGCACCGCAAGGGTGACGGCGCGGATATGGCGCGGATCGAGCTGGTCGAGGGCTGACAAATGGCAATCAACCGAAGCCGGTGCTACTCCTGCAATCGCGGAGTGGCGTTCGGAAACAACGTCTCGCACGCGAACAACAAGACACGACGCATCTGGAAGCCGAATCTCCAGGTCGTTCGGGTCGTGATCGACGGAAAGATCCAGCGGGTGAAGGTGTGCACGCGATGCCTTTCCGCCGGGAAGGTCCAGCGCGCTCCTCGGAGCGCCAGAGTCGCCTGACCTTGGTCGCGTCCGACGCGTCCGGGAGCTCCTTCGGGGGCTCCTTTTTTCTGGTCATCAACCAGCGGCGTTCCTGCTGAGATGCCAACGGCCCTCATCACCGGGATTACGGGTCAGGATGGCTCGTACCTCGCCGAGCTCCTGCTCGACAAGGGATATCGGGTTGTCGGCATGGTTCGGCGCAGCTCCACGACGGCGTTCGAGCGAATCGCGCACATCCTCGACCGCATCGAGTTCGTGTCTGCCGATCTCCTCGACCAGCACTCGCTCGTGGATGCGGTGCGCGAGCATCAGCCCGACGAGGTATACAACCTCGCGGCGCAGAGCTTTGTGGGTACGTCGTGGACGCAGCCGGTGCTGACGGGGGAGTTCACCGGCCTCGGTGTGACCCGGATGTTGGAGGCCGTGAAGAAGGGCGCGCCGCACGCGCGCTTCTACCAGGCAAGCTCCAGCGAGATGTTCGGGAAGGTCGTCGAGACGCCGCAGCGCGAGACGACGCCGTTCTACCCGCGGAGCCCGTACGGCGTGGCCAAGGTCTACGGGCACTGGATCACCGTGAATTACCGCGAGAGCTTCGGGATGTACGCGGTGTCCGGGATCCTGTTCAACCACGAGAGCCCGCGGCGCGGTCTCGAGTTCGTGACGCGGAAGGTGACGGACGGGGTCGCGCGCATCAAGTTGGGGCTGCAGTCCGAGCTCCGACTCGGCAACCTGGACGCCCGGCGTGACTGGGGGTTCGCCGGGGACTACGTCGAGGCGATGTGGAAGATGCTGCAACAGCCGACCCCGGACGACTACGTTGTGGGGATGGGCGTGACGCGATCGGTGCGTGACCTGTGTCAGATTGCGTTCGAGACAGTCGGGCTCGACTACGTCGATTACGTCGTGCAGGACGAGAAGTTCTTTCGCCCCGCAGAAGTCGACCTGCTCGTCGCCGATCCGTCGAAGGCGCGTGCGGTCCTTGGGTGGGCGCCGAAGGTGACGTTCGAACAGCTGGTGCAGATGATGGTGGAAGCCGACATGGCGCGATATCAGGCCGACACGAGATGACGAATGCCCCGTCGCACTGACATCCATCGGATCCTCGTGATCGGGTCCGGCCCGATCGTGATCGGCCAGGCGGCCGAGTTCGACTACTCGGGCACGCAGGCCGCCCGCGCGCTGCGCGAGGAGGGATACGAGGTGATCCTCGTGAACTCCAACCCGGCGACGATCATGACCGATCCGGAGATCGCGAACCGGACCTACATCGAGCCGGTGACGCCGGAGTTCGTCGAGCTGGTGATCGAGCGCGAGAAGCCGGACGCGCTTCTGCCGACGATGGGTGGACAGACCGCGCTCAACGTTGCCATGAAGCTCGCGGAGCGCGGCGTGCTGGACCGGCACAACGTCGAGCTGATCGGGGCCAAGGCGCGCGCGATCAAGGTCGCGGAGGACCGCGCGGAATTCGCGCAGGCCATGCAGCGCATCGGCCTCACGGTCCCGCAAGGGCGCATCGCGCACACCTGGGACGAGGCGTTGGCGATCAGCGAGTTCGTCGGGTTCCCGGCGATCATCCGGCCGTCGTTCACGTTAGGCGGCTCGGGCGGTGGCGTCGCCTACAACCGCGAGGAGTACGAGACGATCGTGCGCCGCGGGCTCGCCGAGTCGCCCACGAGCCAGGTGCTCATCGAGCGCAGCCTGCTCGGCTGGAAGGAGTTCGAGCTCGAGGTCATGCGCGACCACGCCGACAACGTCGTGATCGTCTGCTCGATCGAGAACCTCGATCCGATGGGCGTGCACACGGGCGACTCCATCACCGTGGCGCCCGCGATGACGCTGACCGATCGCGAGTATCAGGTCATGCGAGACGCGGCGGTCGCGGTGATCCGCGAGATCGGCGTGGACGCCGGTGGCTGCAACATTCAGTTCGCGATCAACCCGCGCGACGGGGAGATGGTCGTGATCGAGATGAACCCGCGCGTGTCGCGGTCGTCGGCGCTCGCGTCGAAGGCGACCGGGTTCCCGATCGCGCGCATCGGCGCGAAGCTCGCGGTCGGGTATCGCCTCGACGAGATCCCGAACGACATCACGAAGACGACGCCGGCGTCGTTCGAGCCGGTGCTCGA
The DNA here is from genome assembly GCA_036280115.1 of Gemmatimonadaceae bacterium. Taxonomy (GTDB): domain Bacteria; phylum Gemmatimonadota; class Gemmatimonadetes; order Gemmatimonadales; family Gemmatimonadaceae; genus JAJKIV01. The sequence continues at coordinate 295 of DASURJ010000492.1, read as the reverse complement.
TTACGTGGTCGTGAAATGCCCGCGATTCGCGTTCGAGAAGTTCGCCCGCGCGAACCCGTACCTCACGACGCAGATGAAGTCCGTCGGCGAGTCGATGGCGATCGGCCGCACGTTCAAGGAGGCTTTCCAGAAGGGCCTCCGCGCGCTCGAGACGGGCCGCGCCGGGTGGACGACGGGCGAGCGGCCGCAGGACGACCGTTTGCCCGACGACACGATCGAGTCCCTCCGTGGAGCGCTGCGCCAGCCCACCCCCGAGCGGATCTTCCAGGTGAAGCGAGCGCTCGAGGCCGGGATG
>DASURJ010000491.1:0-12365 GCA_036280115.1 Gemmatimonadaceae bacterium | reverse complement strand
ACCTCGGGGAACCGCCTGACGAGAGGCACGAGCTCGCGCTCGACCGCGTCGGCGGTATAGCCGGAGCGCAGGCGGCCGATGCCGAACCACGTGTGATTGTTCCGCGCCGGCATGCCGGGGTCGACGTGCGCGGGAATCCAGACGTCGACGCGCTCGTCAGGCAGGTGGGAGCCCGGCCGCAACACGCCGACGATCTCGATGGGGAACCCCTCGACGTCGAACGTCGTGCCGACCGCACCGCGATCGCCGCCGAAGCGTCGCACCCAGAACTCGTAGCCGAGCACGGCCACCGTCGGGCGATCGGGATTGAGGTTGTCCTGCGGCGTGAGGAGTCGTCCCGCGTAGGGCCGGAACCCGAGCACGTCGAACAGCGACGCACTCACGGACGCCGAGGGGACGCGTTCCCCGCGCGTGTCCGCGTCGCCGAGGACGTTGACGTAACTCGTCTGGTACAGCCCCAGGTCCTCGACGCCGCGCGCGTTCTGCTTGAAGTAGAACATCTCGTGGCGCCCGAGCCACCAGCGCGTGTCGGCACCGAGCCCCGGCACCGGCGAGTCGATGTACACGAGCCGATCCGCGTTCGCGTACGGGAGCGGCCGGAGGACGACCGCGTCGAGGACGGTGTAGATGGCCGTGGTGGCGCCGAGCCCGAGGGCGAGGGTGAGGATCGCGGGCACGGTGAACGCCGGCTGTCGGGCCAGGCGCCGGAGCGCGTGGCGCACCTCGTCTTTCATGACACTCCTCCATTCCGTGCGGGCGCGGTGATCGAGGATGCGTTGGTCGATGTCGCGGAGGTTCGCTCGGACGGCGTCCACATCTCCGAACTCCTCGAGCGCCCGCCGGCGCGCCTCGACGCTCGTTAGGCCGGTGGCGATGAGGTCGGCGGTGCGCTCCTCGAGGTGGAATCGGAGCTCGTCATCGACATCGCGCGCGACGTTGGGGCGCCAGAACGTGAGGTAGCGGCGCCAGGACGGGGTCGTCATCGCCGGCCATCATGCACCCGCGGCCATCACACCCGCGACCGCGGCGACGTACTGGTTCCAGGTCTCGGTTTCCGCGCGGAGGGCGCGCCGCCCCGCCGCGGTGATGCGGTAGAACTTCGCGCGCTTCCCCTTGTCCGAGAGCCCCCACTCGGCCTCTACCCACCCCCGCTCTTCCATACGGTGGAGCGAGGTGTAGAGGGCCCCGTCGAGGACGCGGAAGGTGTTGTCGGAACCTTCGCGGATGAAGCGCGCGACGGCGTACCCGTGCTTGGGCCCCCACGACAGGGCGCGGAGCACGAGGACGTCGAGGGTGCCTTGCAGGAGCTCGAGCTCGCGGGTGGCCATGGCGCGATTATAGCCTCAAATGTTGATTCAATCAAGTGTTGAGGGAATAAAACGAACTTGAATCGGAAACCAGGGCTGGCAGCCGGCAGCCGGGAGCTGGCAGCCGGCAGCTGGGAGCTGGCAGCCGGCAGCCGGGAGCTGGGAGCTGGAAGGCCAGCTGGGAGCTGGAAGGCTGCTAGCTGCAGCTCCGAGCTGGAAGGCTCCTGACAGCGGCTGGCAGCTGGCTGCCAAGCAAGGAGCCCGCGGCGACACAGCTCTACAGTAGGGGTCAGAGTCCTAACGCATCGTTTCGTCTCGTCGCGCCATCGGGCGGACGCGGAGGCCGCGGCAGGGGCGGACGCGGAAAAAGCCGCGGAAAACGGCTCCCACCCTTCCAGCCCGGTGCGCTTGGGCCGGTCGGAACTACGATGGCGCGGAAAGGGCCGAAACGGCCCGATGAGGGGACGCTTCTCGTGCCACGTCACGCATCCAGACGTGAGAGTGGGTACGGATGAGGGGGATGAAGGGATCAGGGACATCATCCCCGGTGAGGGACAGCTCCTCTCCCCGGAACGTGACTGAAGGGGAGACGGCTCCCGTGGGACGCCGCTCGCCCCAGGAGCAGTTCCCCCCATCACTTCACGGCTCGGGAGAGCGGGCGCATCCCGGTCACGGAACGATCCCACTCATCCCCCTCATCCCCTCATCCGTTTCCCCCCTCCGTTCTGGATGCCGAAGCTGGCCTTCCAGCACGCAGCCCGTCCGGCCACTTGTCCCAATCAATATTCGGTTCGTCCCGCCTCAGTTCACCTCGTGTCGCCATCCTCGCCCGTCGCCTCCAGCACACCCAGCGTGGGACGATGCGATTCGGCCGAATTGCGTGGGGCATGGCCGCCGCGACATCGATTGCCGGGAGCGACAGCGGCGTCGCGCAACCGGCCACGGCCGTCGTGCGCGGCGAGCTCGGCGCGCGTGTCGACTCCTTCCTCACCCGCGCCGCGTACCACGGATTCAGTGGCGCCATCGTCGTCGCCCATCGCGGCGAGGTCGTGCTCAGCAAGGGGTACGGGCTCGCCGATCGCGACCGTCAGATTCCCATCACCTCCACCACGCCGTTCTTCGTTGGGTCGCTCGCGAAGCAGTTCACGGCCGCCGCCATCCTCCGGCTCACGGCCGACGGCAAGCTCGCCCTCGACGACTCGTTAGGCCGCTTCTTCCGCGATGCCCCGGCCGAAACGCACGCGATCACCATCCGGCAGCTGCTCTCGCACACCGCTGGCCTTCCCTACCTTCCAACCTCGGGGCTGTTCGGGCGAGCGACTCGCGACTCGGTGATGCGGGAGATGCTCGCCGAGCCGGTGTCGTTCCGGCCGGGCACCCGCTGGGAGTACTCGACGCCGGGGTATATCCTCCTCGCGGGAGTGATCGAGCGCGCGTCGGGAACGACCTACGAGCAGTACCTGCGATCGCTGTTCGCGCGCGCCGGGCTGAACGAGACGGGATTCGTCGGGGAGCGCGCGCGCTGGAGCGCCTTCCCCGTACGCTCGTACTCCGACGGCAGCGCCGAGACGTCGCTCGCGGACATTCCCGCGCTGCCTCGCTTCGTGGGCGCCGGATCCATCATCACGACGGCCGCCGATCTCCATCGATGGTACGCCGCCCTGCTCCGCGGCGACGTCCTGCCACGATCCGCGCGCGACACGCTGTTCGCGCCCGCCTTCACGCCGCGCCTGAGGGTCCGTCAGGCGCTCGGCTGGAATCTCATCGAACTTCCCACCGGGACGCTCCGCCAGGCCGCGGGCGACATCGGCGGCTTCAACGCCGAGCTCCGCCACTACGTCGATGAGGACCTCGTCGTGGCATTCGCGTCGAACGTGCGCGTCCGCGGGCGCGGCTACCGCGAGATCATGCTGAACTACGTCGCCCGCACCTGGCGGGGCGAGGATGTCCCGCTGCCACCGGCCGTCACGCCACTCACGGCGACGGACCTGGAGTCCTTTCCCGGCACGTACGTACTCGCGAACGGCGGGCACATCGACTTCTGGCGCTCTGGCGACACGTTGTTCGTGGGGGCCGCGGACGCGGCCGGCGTCGCCGCCCTCGCGGGCCACGACTCGCTCGCGGCGGCGCGTGCGTCAGAGCTCGACGCGCGTGCCGAGCGGTTCCTGGCGGCGGTGGAGGCGCAGGATGGCGCGGAGTCGTTCATGCACGCGAGCATCCCGGCGGACGCGCGTCGCTCCTTCCTCGACCGTCTGTACGCGACGTTCGGCGACTCGATCGCGCGTCGCGTGTCGGTCGTCGGGACGGCGGTGGAGTCGCCGACCGACTCGCGGAGCTACCTGCGCGTGCAGCGCGGGGACGCGAGCGAAGTGATGTCGCTCGTGTGGAGCGGCGGGATGCTGGTGGGACTCCAGCCCGGCGGGCGCGCGGCGTACACGCTGCGGTTGCGCGGTGAGGGCCCGGGCGAGCTCGCGTCGTTCGACCTGTTCACGGGACGGCTGCTTCGCATCGCTCGGGTGGACGATCGCGAGCTGGCGCTAATGGCGAACGGGGTGACGAGACGGGCGGTGAGGTAAGAGCTCTGCGTGCCCGGGCGCGAGCCACGCGAGCGGTCCGAGGAAATATTCGCCGTAATCGGTTACGCGGCTGAGGCTTCGCCCCTGGGCCGGGTCAGATGTCTGAGCGCGATCAGGGCCAGCGCTGGGAGGTATACAGTGGCGAGGATGATTCCGCGCGCCGGGCGTTCACCGCCGTCGCTCCCCTGGCCCTGAAACGCCCAGAGCAACCCACCGACCCAACCGGCTACCACGAGCACCCACGCCTCACGCCGCGTTCGCGCTGCCGCGTAGACGAGCAACTGATCGTAAAAGAGCGGCAACTGGGGCGCGAGCGCCATCACGGCAAGCAATCGCGCGTCACGATCTCGCCACCAGACAAGGGCGACGAGCAGCAGGAAACCCAGACCACCTGCCCATCGAACCGGCGGCGTGTACATCCCCCACGCATCGGCCACTGCCGCTCGCCAGCTCGTGACCCAATGCGGCATGACCGCAAAGCTGAGCAGCACAATGACCGCCGCGACCGAAAGGCCAATCCACGACGGTCGGCTCACAAAGACAGCCGCGCCGAGCGTCGGCTTGACGGGCATCGCGAACTGGAGGATGGGCAGAACGGTAGCCGCGAGCAGAAGGGGAGACCACTGGCCTAACGCAGCCGCCATGACGGCCGGGAAGCTCGCAAGAACAGCAACGCGTGCCGGGCTCTCACGCGCGAGTGCGAACCCGGCGATGCCGAACGAGAGTACAACGAAAATCACGCCGGCGATCGTCGCGGGGAGAAGCGCGAACGGTGCCGCTATCAGCGCCGCCGGCAGCGGATAGTAGAACGGAACGTTGAATGGGTAGACCCCTGTCGGAGCCATGGCCGCGTAAGGATCGCGACCGTTCAAAACGTGCTGGGCAGCAGTCCACGGGAGCGAGAAGTCCTTGGCGAGCCCCGAGCCGCCCATGGACAGCCACGCAATGACGCCCGCGACGCTCGCCGCAATGAGGGCCACGACGAGTGGACCACGCACGTCGCGCGTCGGCGTCTCCGGACCACCCGTGTCCGTGCGGTCGTCGTCCGTCACCTGGGTTCGCTGGAGTGGCTCGGCTGCGTATCCCTCAGAGGACGATGGGGTAGCCGCCGGGAAACGTCTGGCGGGTCCGGTGCGTCTCTGTTGCGTGCAATCGGATCTTCACTCGATCGATCGACCGGCCCGCTGATGGATAGACACTTACTCCGCCGGTTCCTCGAGATCTACCCCTTCCAGCCCGCGACCGCCGTGTGGCGTGCATCCGAGGTTGCGGCACTCGCACGCGCCGAGTTCCCCGCCGGGCTTGGTCTCGACCTCGGCTGCGGTGACGGGAGACTGACCCGCGTCCTGTCGGACCAGGTTGGAGGGCTGCGACTGGTGGGGATCGACGTCGATCCGATGGAGACCGCGCTCGCCCAAAACGAGCGGCTGTACGAGCGCGTGCACACCACCAGCGCGGAGCACATCCCCGAGCCGGACGCGTCGTTCGACTTCGTCGTCTCCGTCTCGGTGATGGAGCACATCCCGAACCTGCAGGCCGTGTTGAACGACGCGGCGCGCGTGCTGAAGCCTGGCGGGCGCCTGATCACCACGGTGCCGAGCGTTGGATTTCACGGTTGCCTGCGGGGGCCGCTGCTGCCGGGGTCGTCGCGCGACGAGTACCTGGAGGCACTCGACCGTCGCGTCGCGCACGTCAACTACTGGACAACCGCGACCTGGCAGGCCGCCCTCGAGCGTGCGGGCATGCGTCTGCTCGAAGCGCGCCCCATCCTCGCGCGCGACGAGATGCGGCGGTGGGAGACGCTATCCCGACTCACTGCCGGCGTGCTCGAAGCAGCGTCAGGCGGGAAGCGACCGATCGAGATCCAGCGGTCACTTGGAATGCGGAGAGCGGGACAGCGGATGCCGAAAACTCTCGCCGCTCTCCTCGCGGGCGTGCTGTCGGTGGGACTCGACGACTCGGCGCCGCCGAGTGAGCGCGAGAGCGGGTGCCTGCTCGTCGTGGCTGAGCGCCGGCGCGCGTCAGAGCTGTCCTGATGGGAGCGCGACTCCGGGTGGCGGAGGTCGGACTCGGCTGGGTCGGCCTGCACCGCCATGTTCCCGCCATGGTGGCGCACGGCGGCTTCGACATCGTCGGGCTCATCGACCGGCACCCCGGCACCGCGCAACGCGAGGCGAAGGCGCGTGGGTTGCGACGGCACCACTGCGGCAGCGACATCGCCCAGGTGCCGTGGCTCGACGAGGTGGACGCGATCGTCGTGGCGACCGCTCCGTTCGCGCACTACGAGATCATCAGGTCGGCGCTCGAGTGCGGCAAGCACGTGCTCACCGAGAAGCCGTTCACGATGACGGTGGACGAAGGCGAGTGTCTCGTGCGCCTCGCCCGCGAACGACAGCGCGTCCTCGGCATCGTGCACAACTTCCAGTTCGCGCCGTCGACGCGGCGACTGCGGCGCGACATCGCCGACGGGACGCTGGGAAGCATCCGGGGAGTCGTGGCGCGCCAGTATGGGAATCCAGGGCGGCGCCTCCCGACGTGGTACGAGAACCTCCCGCTCGGGCTGTTCTACGACGAGAGCCCACATCTCCTCTATCTGCTCCGGCGGCTGTCGCCGGGACCGCTCCGGATGCTCGCCTGCGACGTGTTTCCGAGCACGTCGGGCAAGGTGACGCCGGCGATCATTCAGGCGCAGTACGAGAGCGGCAGCGGTGCGGACCGCATTCCGGTCACCCTGTCGCTCCACTTCGAGAGCCCGGTGAGCGAGTGGCACGTGACGGTGCTCGGCGACAAGGGATTGGGCGACGTGGACGTGTTTCGCGACATCTACGTGCGCCTCCCTAACGACGGCGTGCACGACTCGATGTCCGTGGTCCGAACGTCGCTCGCGGCCACGTGGGGGCACTGGAGCCAGCACCTCACGCGTGGACCGCTGCACCTCATGGGGAAGCTGCTGTACGGGAACGATGAGGTGTTCGCGCGGTTCCACACGGCGGCGACGACGGGGACGCCGCTCACGGACATTTCGGGCGACGACGCGCTCGCGGTATTGCGCATGCAGCACGAGATCCTGGAGCGAGGGCGAACCTTGTAGTTGTCATTCCGAGCGGAGGCGCCGTCAGCCGCCGCGGTCGAGAAATCGCAGGGCTGGTGGTAGAGGGCCCCTCTGCCGGGACGACGGCGATTCCTCGCTGTGCTCGGAATGACAGACCGACGTTAGGCGGCCAGCCGTTTCGACTCCGGCGCGACCGCGGCGTAGAGCGCCTCGTACTCCTGCGCTGTCGTCTCCCAGCTCCAACGACGCTCGGCCCAGACCCGACCTTCGCGCGCCAGGAACCCCCGGTAGGACTCATCGATCGCGAGCGCGCGCACGGCGGCGGCGAGCTCGCCGACCGAGTCGCACGCAGCCACCACGCTTCGATCGAGCGACGCGGCGTAACCAGGATCCCAGAGGATCGCGATGGCCACGCCTGTGGCCAACGCTTCCTGCACGACGAGGGGAAACCCCTCGCCCGTAGACGCCTGCACCATCACCTCCACCGCCGCGAACAGGCGCGGCATCTGCTCGTACGGAACGATCCCCAGATCGGTGAGTCCCTGGGCCCGCAGGCCGCGGCGGGCGCCGCACACGACCAGATGGAACTCGTCACGCGGTATCGCGAGCACCGCATCGAGATTTTTCTTGTCACTGTCGCGCCCGGCGAACAACACGAGCGGCTTGTCGTCAGGCAGGTTGAACGCGTGGCGCGTTGCCGCGCGCTCCGACGCGTCACGAACCGCGAAGCGCTTCGTGTCCACGCCGTTCCCGATGAACCGGATGTCCGCCGCCGGGTATCGATTCGCGAGCCACCGCTTGATTCGCGCGTTGATCGTCACGACTGCACTGCTCGCGCCAATGACTCGGTCGCCGACCGTGGACCAGGCGGCTGCCTCGACGGCGTTCACGATGCGGCTCGGGTACTGCACGAACCCGACGTGCTCCGTGATGACGAGCGGTACTCGGCGCTCCCGCGCCAGCCGCGCGGCGTGAATGCTCCCGGCGTACAGCGCGCCGTGTGCGTGCAGCACGTCGAAGTTGCCGAGCGATCGGACGGCGGCGGCCAGGCCCCCGCCGAGCGGGATCGGGTATGGGATCCCGAAATGCTCGGTGACGTTGAGCGCGCGCGTGCGGTGCACCGTAATGCCGTCTTCGACCGTCGTCCCCTCGCGGCTCCCGACGGAGCACGTGACGATGCTCACCTCGTGACGCTTGGCGAGGTCGCGGGCGAGGTTCCAGACGACGATCTCCACTCCACCCGGATGTGGCGGGTAGTAGTGGCACAGCATTCCGATTCGCATACGCTGTTGCGTTGGCGTTGCTGCGGCAGTCCGAAGCCCGGGCGACGTGGCGAGAGAGCCGTGACCCCCGCCCTTCCCCGACCGCTCCCATGACGAGACCGTCCGCCTCCCTCCAGACGCGCCGATGAGACCCGGTGCAACGCGTAGTGAGACGGCACCGGCGCGGTGGCTCGACCGCATCGCCGCACTGTTTGCCTTGTTTCTCGTCGTGAGCCCGCTGATCGCCTCCGACCTGGCGATCCCGGGCCTGCTCAACATGGCCCGCGGCGTGAATACGTTCCTGGAGCAGTACAAGCGTCACGAGCCGGTCTTCCTCGCCATCATGGCGTTATTCGCGATTGGCGCCGCACTGCTCGCCAGTCGCGCTCGTGCCGAACAACAGTCCTCCAGCTCGGGATGGGACGTGCCGTCGCACTGGGGTGCCGGAAGACTCGCCGCCATCGCGGGAATCGCCTTCGTGGTGACGGCTGCGGGAACGTGGGGCGTCATGCACGCGTTCCCGTTCTCGATGGACGAGTACGTCGCGACGTTTCAGGCGCGCGCGTTCGCGGAAGGGCGCCTCGCGGTGCCACTCCCCGAGGAGTGGCGTCCGTTCGGGAAGGCCCTCACACCGGTCTTCGTCGTCTACGACGCCGACACGCACGCCTGGCTCTCGGCCTACTGGCCGATCTACGGGCTCGTGCGCGCGGTGTTCCTGCAGTTCGGGGCAGATCGGTTGCTGAATCCGCTGCTGGCGGCAGCGAGCATTCCGCTCGTGTATGCGTGTGCGCGACAGCTATGGCCGGCCGAGCGGAGCCGCGCCTGGCTCGCCGTGGGGTTCCTCGTGCTGTCGAGCCAGTTCCTGTTCATGTCGATGACGGGATACGCGATGTCGGCGCACCTCGTCGTGAACCTCGCGTGGGTGTACGCCTTCGCGCGACGCGACCGCGCCGGCTGGCTCGCGGCGCCGGTCATCGGCATCATCGCGTTGGGGCTGCACAACCCCTTTCCGCACGCGATGTTCGTCGCGCCGTTCCTGCTGCAGGTGTTGCTCGAGCGCCGGTGGCGGTGGACGCTGTATTTCGCGGCGGTCTACCTGGCGGGAATCGTGGTGTGGTACCAGTGGGCGCAGGCCGTGACGGCCGCGTCGGCGGGCGGGAACCTCGCCGGGCTCTTCGCGATGCCCGGGCTGCTCATGCTGGCCGTGCAGGAGCTCAGCCTGACGGTGATCCTGTCATGGCAGACGCCGCTGCTCGCGCTCCTTTTCGTGTGGACGATGTTCGCCTGGCGCTCGCTGACGCCGACCGAGCGCTGTCTGGCGGCGGGGATCGTCCTTCCGCTCGTGGTCTTCGCGTTCTATCCCAGCACGCAGGGGCATGGCTGGGGCTATCGGTACGTGTATCCCTCCCTGGGAAGCATGGCGCTCCTCGGCGCGGTCGGCCTGGACCGGCTGCGTCAGGCGGTCGGTGGCGCGGTCGTTAGGCGGCTACTCGTCGCGTCGGCGCTCGTGACGGTGTTCGTCCAGCTCCCGGTTCGCGCGTGGCAGATCGAGCGGTACGTGCGACCGTTCGCCCGCACGCACGGCCATGTCGCGCGCATCGACGCGGACGTCGTGATCGTGGACCCGACGATCGTGTGGTACGGGATCGATCTCATCCGAAACGACCCGTTCCTGCGGCAGCGGCCGAAGATCCTGAGCGCGTTCTACCTTGGCCCGGCACACAAGCGCGAGCTCGCCGAGCGGTTCGGCCACCGCGTCCACCTGTTGACGGCGGAAGAGATCGCGCCGTTCGGGCTGACGATGTACCCGTCCCGCTTCAAGCGGCCGCCGTGGCCGCCGGACCCGCTTCCGGCTGGGCCCTGAGGCCGACTCGACCGCGGCTCGGCGGGGCAGTCGACGACCGGTATGCCAGTACTGCCATATGTCGCTTCGGGCGCGGCGTTAGGGTCGAGAATAGCCGCTCAACTCGGTGCCGGGAGCCGAGTATGGCAGTAGTGGCATACCGGCCTCTCGAGTGACCCGGTCTCGCGCTCGCAGCAACGCGCCGCCGTCTTCACTGCGCGCCGACCAGCGGGCCAGCCTCGCGAGCCGCGAGCCGCGTTCTCCACTCGTCGGGAATGGGATACGGCCGCAGATATCGCCCCTCGGGCTTCTCCTCATACAGGTACGGCGTTCGGTCCGGCGCCGCCTCGAGCAGGCGAAGGTTCTGGTCCCCAAGGTCGTGCACCGCCCACACGCGTGCCGTCGTCGGATCCGGCTCGTTGTTCGTCAGGCTCAGATGCACGTCGGCGTTCGGCGCGTAGCGCACGAACACCATGGCCTTCTGATCCGGGATCTTCGCGAGCATCTCGGAAAACGTGCGATGGTACGTGGGCGCCACCGAGAGACGATGCCGCCACAGCGTGTGCATCTCCACCGCCGGCGACCACATCCAGAACACGACCACCAATGACGCCGCGAGCGCGGGGAGCCCCACCGCCCACTCGCGCATCACCCGGCGCGGCGCGAGCTCCGCCAGGAGCGTCACGAACTGCCACAACCCGAGCGCCGACAGGAACGCCAGCACCGGGAACAGCTCGAGGTAGTAGATGATCCAGAACGGCTGATGGGCGATCCAGAGATACGCCAGCGCCACGAGCGCACACGTGCCTAACGCGAGCGCCACCGGCAGCGGCATCACGAGCGCGCCGAGGATGGCCAGCAGGTACAGGAAGTAGTGGTCGCCCCACATGCCGCGCCGGATCTCGCCGAGCCGTGCCTGGAGCACGTCGGGCAGTCGCTCGGCCGTGTGCACCTCGTGCATCGCCCGCGCGTAGTCGTTGTACTTCGCCATGTCCGGCGGGAGCGCACGAAGCGGCGGCGTCGAATCAATGCCCAGCCCGGGGTTCTCGAGCGGCAGGTAGAGCGTCTGGTAGTACGAGTATGGGTTCTTTCCCCACTCGCCCAACACGGCCCGTCCCCACAGGGGCACGATGGCGCAGATGGCCAGCGCGAGCGGCAACGCGGCGGCCACATCCCCCCACGCACGACGCGTCCACACGGTGTGCAGAACCACGAGCCCCACCGGCAGCGCGAACGCGAGCATCGTCACCGGACGCGTGATCCCACCCCACGCCACGAGCGCCGCGAGCGCGACCAGCCACCGGCGCGCCCCCGTCTCCCGATACCGGAGCAGCGTCCACCACGCGACGAGCCAGATCGCGCCCGTCGTGATCTCCGAGAAATAGCTCGGCCTGAAGCGCAGCGCGGCCGGCGCCACGAGCCAGATGAGCCAGGCGACGAGCGCCACCACACCGTTCGAGAACCGGCGCGCGAGCACGAAGAGCATGCCGCCCGTGACGCCCGTGAGCAGCACGGACATGAGCCCCGGCATCCCGAGCCAGACGCCCGGCACCATCACGAGCGCGTGCCCCGGCGGGTACTTCGGCGCGACCGACGGCGTCACGAACACGTGGAACTGCTCGAAGAACTCCGGCAGCGGCGGGCTCGGCGCAGCCCACCGGAACGTCGCGAAGATGCGCGCCTGCAGCAGGATCGCGACCTCGTCGTGGATGTACGGCGTCGCCGACAGCGTCCCCCACAACCACCACGTGACCGCGGCACTCACCACCCCGAGGACGATCGGCGCCGCCGCGCCGTCGAGCGGGCGCATGAGCGGCGCAAGGTCGAGGTTCGGACGGAACCGCCGCAAGAGCATCACGGCTGCGGCAATGACGGCGAGCGGAAGCAGGTTCGACATGCGAATGGTGACGGGGACTCGGCCGGAGACTCCTGACCAAGGACGAATCGGCCACCCCTGGTGTCATTCCGAGCGGATCGCGAGCGGAGCGCGCGCGGAGTCGAGGAATGACAGTCAGCAGAGGTGCACGGCCATTGCCTTGAACGACGCGTATACCTCCATCCCCACCGCCAGCGAGAGCTCGTGGGCCGACCGGGTCGTCAACGCAGCGACCAGCGGTGCCCCGTCCACGTCGAGCGACACGCGCGTCAGCGCGCCGAGCGTCGAGATCTCGGTGATGAGCCCCCGGAAGTGGTTGCGCGCCGACGACGCCGTCTGCGGCTCGAGGGACAGGAGCACCTCTTCCGCGCGAATCACGGCATAGCCCGGACTCTCCACGGAGCCGGCAACCGCGTAGATCGTGAGCGGCCCCGTCCTGAACTCGACCC
>DASURJ010000490.1:0-2424 GCA_036280115.1 Gemmatimonadaceae bacterium | reverse complement strand
CGACGTAGCGGATCATCTGCCCGTCGATGTGCGGCTCGACCTCGTTGGCGAAGAACCGCTCGTGCCCGGGCTGCACCGGGCCGGCCAGTACCAGCGGGCGCCCGACCGCCTTGGCCACGCGGATCGCGCGGTGTGGCCCCTTCTCCTTGTTCATCCGGGCCACGAACAGCAGGTAGTCCTCTTTGCGGTACCCAACGGGCCAGGAGTCCACGTCGATCGGGTTGTAGACGATCGCCGGCGCGCCGGCCTCATCCGGCGCCATGCTGGCCTGCGACCGGCTGATGCACACCAGGTGGCCCTTGGTGCCGTGCCGCGAGTAGAACGGTGTCGTGTCGTGATCGAACGGGCCGTGCACGGTGTGCACGACCGGCGTGGGCTGCAGGTCCGCCATCGCCAGGGTGGTGAAGCCGCAGTGGTCGTGAAGCACGTCGAACGGGGTACCGGCGCGTTCCGCATCGCGGAGCGCCGCAAACGTGCACGCCACGTGATCGGCCTCGAACAGCGCTCGCTCGATCTTCTCCGGGTGCGGAGCCTCGAGCACCGGGTGAACCTTGGCCTTCGACCTCGACCCCGGCGTGCAGAACAGCTCCACGTAATGACCCTGTTCCACCAGCGCGTCGCACAGCAGCGCCACGACGAACTCGATGCCACCGTAGCCGGGCGGTGGCACGGGTATCCACGGTGGCGCCAGCATCGCGATCCTCAGCCGCCGTTCGCTAGTGCGCTTGACCCGCTCACGCGGAGGGACCCCGCGTCGGTCGGACGGGAGCTGCACGACGCCGTGGCTGTCGTCAGAGCCCGCGCCAGGAGGCCTGGGGTGGGGGTGCGAGTCCATGCCCGAGCCGTTAGGCCTTGCCCGATGCGGGTCAAGTTGATTCCTCGCACGGTAGGCCTATCGGAGCGTCAATCGGACATGTTCGAGGTCGAGATCTCATCGATGAGCCCGGAGCGCTTTCGCTCGGTGCTCACGGCCGAGCGCTTCGAGGCCTTTGCGCAGGGAGTCCGCGAGGCGCGCGAGCTGCTGGCCGGCAGGGTCGTGTGGAACATCAACTCGACGGCCAGAGGGGGCGGAGTCGCGGAGCTGCTCGAGTCGCTGGTGGCGTACGCCCGCGGTGCCGGCCTGGACGTGCGCTGGACCGTGATCGAGGGCACGCCCGATTTCTTCGCTGTCACCAAGCGCATCCACAACCGGCTGCACGGAGCGATCGGCGACGGCGGAGCGCTCGACGACACCGCCCGCGCCGTCTACGAGCAGGTGCTGGCCGAGAACCTCCCGGCGCTCACCGAACGGGTGCGTCCAGGTGACGTGGCGATCGTGCACGACCCCCAGCCCGCCGGGTTGATCGCGGGCCTGCGGGCCGCCGGCGCGGCAGTCATATGGCGCTGCCACGTCGGCCTTGATCACCCCAACGAACTGGCCCGAGAGGCCTGGGATTTCCTTTCCCCCTACGTCCATGAGGCGGACGCGTTCGTGTTCTCGCGCGAGTCGTTTGCCTGGGACTGCCTCGATCCCGAGCGGATCGTCGTGATCGCGCCCTCGATCGACGTGTTCTCTCCCAAGAACGAGGATCTCGACCGCGCGACCGTGCTCGCGGTGCTCCGCGCCGCCGGCCTGCTCTCCGACGGAGGAAAGGAGGAGCACTCCACGTTCACCCGGCAGGACGCGACCCCTTATCGCGTCGACCGCCGTGCCGAGGTGATCGAGGACGAGCCACTCGACGCCAGCACTCCCGTGGTGCTGCAAGTGTCACGCTGGGATGCGCTGAAGGATCCCGTCGGCGTGATCCGCGGGTTCGCCCAGTACGTGCCCGAGAGAACGGGCGCTCACCTCGTGTACGCCGGCCCCGCGGTCACCGCCGTCGCCGACGACCCGGAAGGCCTCAAGGTGCTGCAGGAGACGAGGGCGGTCCGCGAAAGCCTCCCCGCCGCGCAGCGCCGGCGCATCCACCTCGCATCCTTGCCGATGGATGACCCGGCCGAGAACGCGATCATGGTCAACGCGCTTCAACGCCACGTCAACGTCATCGTCCAGAAGAGCATCGCCGAGGGATTCGGCCTCACCGTCGCTGAGGCGATGTGGAAGGCGCGGCCCGTGGTCGCCTCACGGATCGGCGGCATTCAGTCCCAGATCATCGATGGCGAGACTGGGATCCTGCTCGACGATCCGCGAGACATGAGGGCCTTCGGGGAGGCGGTCACCGGGCTGTTGGGAGACTCCGAACGTGCCGAGCTGCTGGGCCGGCGCGCGCGCGAGCGGGTCCGGGACGAGTTCACCAGCCCGCGCAGCCTGCTCGACTACCTGCGCGTGATCCGCCAGATCCTCGACCGGTCGGGTGTCCGTGCGGCCGTCTGAGCCCAGCTCGAGCGATGACAGCGCGGTGCGGGAAGCGCCTCGCCGCGTCACCACAGGTTCGCGCCAGCGCG
>DASURJ010000489.1:0-14395 GCA_036280115.1 Gemmatimonadaceae bacterium | reverse complement strand
CGCGCTGCTGATCGACGCCGCGGCCAGCGGAGCCATGGGCGTGCTGCTGGCGGTGGGTGCTGGCGTGCTCGAGTCCATGCTCGGGCTCTCGGTGAACCTGCTGCGCGGCGTGGGGGTGTTCCTCATCCCATTTGCGGCGTTCCTGGTTTGGCTCGCGCCCAGGGCGGGCGCTCTGCGCGCGGTGGTTCGGACCGTGGTTGTCGGCAACGTCCTCTGGGTGCTCGCGAGTATCCTGTTGCTCGCAAGCGGGTGGGTTGTCCCCACGACGCTCGGTACGGTCTTCGTGGTCGCGCAGGCCGCGGCGGTCGCGGTGTTCGCGTACCTGGAGCACCGCGCCGGTGCGCGCAACGGAGGAGCGGCCGCCGAGGGGCCGGCGGTCAGCGCGCGTTAGGCTCGAGCGCCCGTGACTGCGCGGCCGGTGTCCGCACCGCACCGTCCGCGTACACCACGGCGGTCCGTGTTCTTGGCACCACGCGCACGCGGTCGCCAGCGCCTAACGGCTCATGCGGCACCGCGTCGATGTCGCACCGCAGCTGCCGGCCCGAGTCGAGGCGGACGAGGTACACCCAGTGCTCGCCCGCGAACGACGCGGTCTCGACGACGGCCGGGCCAGCGGCGTCGGCCGCGAGCAGGCAGTCGCCCGGGCGCAGGAGCACGTCGACCACCGTCGACGGCTCGAGGCTCCGTGGTGGCGTGAACGTTCCGATCTCCGTCTCCACGCCGCCCGGACCCGCGATCCCCGGAAGAAACGTCGCGTGCCCGAGAAAGCTGGCCACGAACGGCGCCGCCGGCGCGCGGTACACCTGCTCCGGGGGACCGATCTGCAGCAGCCGCCCGCCGCGCAGGACTCCCAGCCGGTCGGCGAGCGCAAAGGCTTCTTCCTGATCGTGCGTGACCAGCAGCGTCGTCGTGCCCGCCGCCTTCAGAATCCGCCGGAGCTCCATGCCAAGCTCCACGCGGCGCAGCGGGTCGACGTTCGACAGCGGTTCGTCGAAGCAGACCAGCGTGGGTGCCGGCGCGAGCGCACGGGCGAGCGCAACGCGCTGCTGCTCGCCGCCGGACAGCTCGTGCGGATAGCGCCGCTCGAAACGCGTCAGATCGCACAGCTCCGCCATCTCGTGCCACCGTGCATCGCATCTCGCGCGCGACTGCCCCTCGAGCCCGAAGACGACGTTCTCGCGCACCGTCATGTGCGGGAAGAGCGCGCCCGACTGGTGCACGAATCCAACGCCGCGCTCCTCGGGCGGGACGACTCGTCCGGCGTCGGTGACCACGCGGTCGTCGATCATGACCTGGCCGCTGTCCGCGCGCTCGAACCCGGCCACGATTCGGAGCAGCGTGGTCTTCCCCGCCCCGCTCGGCCCCAGGAGTGCGCAGATCTCGCCGGCAGAGACGTCGAGCGTCACGCCGTCCAGGGCCGGCGCGCCGCGCGCGGAAAACCGCCGCGTCAGTCCGTTCACCGCGAGCCGCGCGCTCATGCCTGCCCCCCGCCCGAAGCGAACGCGAATCCCGACGCGCCGCGCCCGTGCGCGAGCACGCCGACGAGCACCGTGCCTAACGCAACGATCGCGAGCGCCGGCGGTGCCGCCTGCAGCCAGAGCGACTCGGTGGTCGCCTGCCAGATTCCGACCGAGAGCGTATCGAAGCCGAACGGCCGCAGGAGCATGGTCGCCGGCATCTCCTTCATCACGTCCACCAGGACGAGGATGATCGCCGTGAGTCCGGCGCCGCGAAGCAGCGGCGCATGCACCACGCGGAAGATTCGGCCCGGGCCCGCCCCGAGCGACCGTGCCGACTCATCGTACGCGGTCGAGATGCGCCCGAGCCCCGCATGCACCGGCAGGAACGCGACGGCGAGAAATCGGACGACATACGCGAACAGCAGCCCGAGCGCCGAGGTCGCGAGGAGCGGAGGCGCCGACACACCGACCGCGCCGGCGGCCATCGCGAGTGCGCGGTCGGCGACCACGAGCACACCGAGCACGCCGACCGCGACCACCGACCCCGGAATCGCATAACCGAGCAGCGCGATGTTGGTCGCTCGCGAGAGCCCGCGCGAGCCCCCGATTCGGCCCGCGTACGCGAGGAGCAGGGCGGCCGCAACGCAAACCGCCGTGGCCGCGAGGCCGATCAGACCGGTATTGAGCGCCTGACGCCACATCACGTCGAGCGCGAGCCCTTCGGTGGCGGCGCGCACGCTCCACACGACGAGCACCAGCGTAGGCACGACGAACGCGACGCCGACGACGAGCGTGCACAGCGAGGTCAACAGCCAGGCACGGCCGCGTGAAAGACTGCTCCGCGCCGCGACCGCCGCACCTTCCTCGATCGTGAATCGTGCGGACCGCCGGCCCCACCGCTCCATCGCGAGCAGCAGCAACGTGAACAGGAGGAGCGTCGTCGCAAGCTGGCCCGCCGCCACACGATCGAACATGCCGAACCAGACGCGATACACCGCGACCGTGAACGTCTGATACCCGTAGAGCGACACGGTGCCGAAGTCGGCGAGCGTCTCCATGAGCGCCAGCGCGAGCCCGGCGGCGATCGCCGGCCTCGCGGCGGGGAGCGCGAGGCGTCGGAATGCACGCCACGGCCGGAGCCCCAGGCTCCGCGCCGCCTCGGTCACCGCCGCGCTCCGCTCGGCGAACGCGTTCCTGGCGAGGAGGTAGACGTACGGGTAGTACACGAGCGACATCGCCGCCACGACGCCGCCGTACGACCGGATCTCGGGGAGGCTGGCCGGCGACCCGCCTAACGACTCCCAGAGCCGCGCGACCGGGCCGCCATAGTCGAACGCACCCAGCAGGACGAACCCGAACACGTACGCCGGCATCGCCATCGGCAGGACGAGTGCCCACTCGAACACGCGCCGCCCCGGGAACTCGTAGGCAGCGACGCACCAGGCGAGCGATACGCCGAGCAGCAGCGTGATGACGCCCACGCCGCCGAGCAGCGCGATCGTGCTCACCACGAGCTCGCCGAGCAGGGTACGGGCGAGATGGGCCCACACCTCGGGCTTCGGCGTGGCCGCGTTCCACGCAACAGCGGCGAGCGGGAGAATGACCACGGCCGCGAGCGCCCCCGCGCCAAGCGCGAGCGCCCGCGGCCCACCCCGCCTAACGCGGCGAGTGTTACCGGTACCCGGCACGGTCGGCGAGCTTGACCGCCGCGGCCTGGAACTCGCCCGCAGCCGCAACGCCGATCGTCTGTGGCGTGAACGTCCCCCACCCGGTGAGGATCGCGTGCGGCGACACCGCCGGGTTCGCCGGGTACTCGAAGCTCGCGCTCGAGAGCACGCGCTGCGCCTCCGGCGTGCTGAGGTACTCCAAGAGACGCACGGCGTTCGCGCGGCGCTTGGCGTGTCGCGTGACGCCGCCGCCCGAGATGTTCACGTGCGTGCCGCTCCCCGACTGGTCGGCCCAGAAGGGACGCACCTTCACCCCGGGCTTCGTGTTGAGCAGCCGACCGAGGTAATAGCTGTTCGTGATGCCGACGTCGCAGCGCCCGGCATCGATTGCCTCCAGGATCTGCGTGTCGCCGTTGATGTAGACCGGCTCGTTCGCCACCCACGCACGCACCATCGATTCCACCTTCGGCTCGCCGTGGATGCGGATGAGCGAGGCGAGGAGCGACTGGTTATAGACGGCCGTGGAAGACCGCAGGCAGAGCCGTCCCTTCCACTTGGGGTCGCCGAGCGCCTCGTACGTCGACAGTTCGGACGGCTTCACCCGCTCGGTGCTGTACATGATGGTGCGGGCACGCACCGCGATGGCGAACCAGCGGTTCTGCGGGTCGCGGAGATGCGCGGGGATGTTCTTCGTGAGCGTCTCGGACGTGACCGGCTGCAGGAGGTTGCGCGAGGCGGCGAGCCAGAGGTTGCCGGCGTCGACAGTCAGGAGGACGTCAGCCTCTGTCCGCTCGCCCTCGGCCGCGAGCCGGTCGATGACCTCGTTGTTGTTGCCGTTGAAGAAACGGACCTTGATGCCCGTCGCTTTGGTGAAGTTCTCGAAGACGCTTTCGGCGCCGTAGTGGGATCGCGAGGAGTAGACGACGACTTCCTGGGCGTGCGCGGTGCCACTGAAGGAAGCGAGGACGAACGCAATGACTGCGAAGGCGAAGGTTCTCACGTGACTGAGGCAGACTGATAAATGAGTGTGGGGCGAGATATGGGAGCTTATTTGTCGGGATTGGGGTCGGTCAAGGGGACGCCCTTATCGGCTCCGTATCTCCTTGACGCCAAGGTTCAATTTCCGCCGGAGCAACGTCCGCAGCGTGGCGCCGTCCGCATAGCCGACCTTCGTGGCGATCTCGTCCACGCTCGCGTCGCCGGTTTTCAGCAGGTGGACCGCGCGCTCGACTCGGAGCCGCTGGAAGTACGCGAGTGGCGACTTCCCGAGCACCCGCTGCATGTGGCGAGCGAGCGTCCGCTTGCTGGCGCCCGTCGCCTTTGCGGCGTCCTCGAGCGAGAAGCCACGTGCGAGCCGCCCGCGCGCCCAGCGCTCGAATCGCTGAACGACCGGGTCGTCGTGCACGAGATGATCGGCCAGCGCGTAGGCCGACTGTGACGGGCGCGCGTCGACGATCAGGTACTTCGCCGTGAGCGCCGAGAGCTGCGGGCTCCTGGACCTGACGATCCAGAGGGCGAGGTCGAGGTGGCCGAGCGCGGCGCCGGCCGTGACGAGACGGCCGGACTTCACGACCATGCTCGATTCCTCGAGGTTCACTCTCGGGTAGCGCTTCCGGAAGAGCGGGGCGAGCCACCATGTGGTCGTCGCCTGGTGGTCGTCGAGCAATCCCGACTCGGCAAGCACGAACGTGCCGATGCACGCGGCGGTCACCATCGCGCCGCGGTCCGCGTACCGGCGGAGCAGCGCACCGGCCTGGGCGACGTCGGGTCGTCCGAGTGCGTGCTCGAGAGGGCCCGGCATCTTGAACCCGATCGCGGGAACGACGACGCAGTCGGGCACCTGCCTGCTGGGCGGGCGGACCGGAACGGTGAACCCCTGTGCGGTCCGCACCGAGCGCCGTACGCCGACGACCCGCACGTCGAACGGTGGGACCGTGAGTCCAGCGGCGCCGATCAGCTCGTTCGCGGTCTGAAACGCATCGAGGAGGGCCGAGAGGCCGAGGTCGAAGACGTCGTGCAGGGCGAGCACATCGATGCGCATGGCAATAATGATACTAATACTGGCGTTCTTGCCAATAGCCTCGCACCGCCGCCGGGCCTAACCTTGCCATCACCTCACACTGACAAAGGAGACCACATGCTCACGCTCGCATTGTTCGCCCGCCTCGAGGCGAAGCCCGGGAAGGAGAAGGAGGTGGCCGCGTTCCTCCAGCAGGGACTCGAGCTCGCGAATCAGGAAGCGACGACGCCGGTATGGTTCGCGCTTCGACTCGGGCCCACGACGTTCGCGATCTTCGACGCGTTCCGCGACGAGACCGGGCGCCAGGCTCACCTCGAAGGGCCGATCGCGCAGGCGCTGATGGCGCGCGCGCCGGATCTGCTCGCTGCGGCTCCGACCATCGAACGGCTCGAGGTACTCGGCGCGAAGGTCGCGGCTTAGTCCTGCGTTCCATCATGGGATAGGACGCGGAGGCCGCCCGTGTAATCGCCACGACCCGCCCGTTTGTCCGCTTTCGGCCCTCGATTACGTGTCAGTCATGTCGCCCGTGCGTCGCGTCCGGCTCCGTTCGCCGCCCGAACGCGTCACGATTCGCTAAACATGTGACGCAGCTCGAGCTGCCCGTCTGGTCGCATCGATAGCCGACCACACCGGGCAACTCATCACTCGCGGGCATCGTTGCGTATTCTCGAGGCAATCATGGAGCGGAGAAGTCGTGCGCCGCAGCACCGAAGTTTGCGAGCGGTCTGCGCCCAGTTAATCATTCACGGTGACCGGCTCGACGGAGCAGCGCCAGCCCCGACCAGATGCCGCGACCTGACGCGACGTCGCGTAACGTCACAAAGCGACGGTTGGTCCAAGGCAGCGATGCACAACCCTCAACGCGCGATCGCACGCCCGTCGGGCCCGGATGATGGGACCGCGAGCATCACGGAGCTGCTCGCGGATCTGCGTGACGGCCGGCGGGAAGCATTCGACCAGATCCTCCCGCTCGTCTATCACGAGCTTCGCCGGACGGCGCGACGGGAGCTGGCCGTTCGCCCGAGCGACACGTTGTCGACGACGGCGCTCGTGCACGAGCTCTATCTCAAGTTGTCCCGCACGAACGGAGCGGACTGGCGCGACCGGGCGCACTTCCTCAGCGTCGCGTCGGTCGCGATGCGCCACATTCTCGTGGACCGCGCTCGGCGACGCACCGCCGAGAAGCGCGGCGGGCTTCATCGCCACGTCACACTCGATGACCAGCTGACTCGCGCGGAAAGCCAGGCCGAATCCCTCCTGGAGCTCCATGACGCGCTCGATCAGCTCGCGAGCCTCGATGAACGACTCGCACGCGTGGTCGAGTGCCGGTTCTTCGGTGGCATGACCGAGCAGGAGACGGCCGAAGCGTTGTGCATTACCGAACGCACGGTTCGACGCGACTGGATCAAGGCACGTGGCCTTCTGATCCATGCGCTGGGCGCCGAGCCACGCGGCCATCGTGCACCCTGACGCGACGCGGAGACGTCGATGACGGTCGGGCCAGTCTCGCGACAGCGGTGGGCTGTGCTGGAACCCTTGCTCGACGCGGCGCTCGAGCTCGAGCCGACTGAGCGACAGGCGTTCCTCGATGGCGCCTGCGCCGGCGACCGAGCACTCCGCGCCGAGATACGCGCGTTGCTCGCGGCGTGCGAGCTTGGCGATACCATCCTCGCGCGGCCGGCCGTGGTCGAGTACGCGCCGTTGCTCACCGACCCCGCCTTCCCGCTCCCGACCCTGCTCGGTAATCGATACCGCATCGTGCGCGAGATCGCCCAGGGAGGAATGTCCACGGTGTATCTCGCCGAGGACCCGAAGCACGGACGCCTCGTCGCCGTCAAGGTGCTTCAGGGCGATGTCGCTCACCTCGTCGGGCAGGGTCGGTTCATGCGGGAGATCGAGATCGCTGCCGGCCTGTCGCATCCGCACATCCTCCCGCTACACGACTCGGGCGAAGTGCCGCCAAGCGACGACGGCGAGCCGTCCTTTCTCTATTTCGTGTCCCCGTACGTGTCGGGCGAATCGCTGCGCGACCGACTCCAGCGCGAGCCGCGCCTTCCCGCAGACGACGCGGTTCGCCTTGGCCGAGAGATCGCCCTGGCGCTGGACTACGCCCACAGGCGCGGCGTCGTCCATCTCGACATCAAGCCGGGAAACATCCTGCTGCAGGACGGGCACGCGGTCGTCGCCGACTTCGGCATCGCGCGGGCGATGTCGGCCGCAGGCGACGACGCGTCGCGTGGGCCGACGCCGCTACTCGGCACGCCGTCGTACATGAGTCCCGAGCAGGCGTTAGGCGCGTTCGACCTCGACGGCCGGAGCGACGTCTATTCGCTCGGGTGCGTCCTCTACGAGATGCTCGCGGGCGAGCGGCCTTTCACGCCGGAGACATCGGCGGATGCCATCGCGCGCGCGCGCGCTCCTTCACCCCCCGATCCGGCCCCGCTCCATCGCTGCGTGTCCCGCGAGCTGGCCGCGGTTGTCCTGCGGGCGATGGCACGCGAACGCGACGACCGCTTCTCGACGGCCGGGGACCTGGCACGAGCGTTGAGTGACGCGACGCGCCCGCCCAGGACGCCGGTAGTGAACCGTACGCGCATCGTGACCGGGCTCGCGCTCGCCGTCGTTGCGGCCGCCGTTGGAATGTGGACGATGCGCGGCTCCGCTACGCTCGACCCCGACCTCATCGTCGTCGCGCCGTTCGATGCCGAAGCGCCATCCCTCGAATTGTGGAAAGAGGGGATGGTCGACGTGATGTCGCGCAACCTCGACGGCGCGGGACCCTTGCGGACCGTCCCGGCCACGATGGCGGTAAAGCGGTGGCGGGGCCGAGCGGATGCACAATCCGCTCGGGCACTCGCGACGGTGACCGGTGCGCGTCTGGTATTGTTCGGTGGGTTGCTCGCCGCCGGTGATTCGGTGCGTGCGACCGCGGTGTTGCTCGACGCGAGCGACGGTCATGTGTTGGGTGAGTTCGAGCGGCGGGACGTCGCCGACCGCGTCGACCGCCTCTCGGACTCGCTCACCGTCGCCGTGCTTCGTGAGCTCAGCCGATCCCGGCGGCTGGACATGGCTCGCGCGACGTCTTCGCCATCGGCCTCGCTCCCGGCGCTCAAGTCGTATCTGCAGGGCGAGCAGTTCTACCGCGCCGCAATGTGGGACTCCGCGCAAACCCGGTTCGAGCGCGTGCTCGCGCTCGACTCCAGCTTCGCACTCGCCTACCACCGACTCGCGCAGGTCCGGAGGTGGCGCAACCCGGATGGCGTCCCCGACTCGATGGCGTACGCGCTGATGCAGCGCACGAGCCGGTTCGCCCGCGGACTGGCACCCCGCGAGCGCCTGCTGGCCACGATCGACTCACTCTCGGCAGAGGCGTACTTCGCGTGGCGTCGCGGGTTGCGGGACGTGCGGACGTACGATGAGGCGGAGCGCACAGTCGGGCGACTCATTGCCGCTGTCGGGGATGGTCTCGTCCGATATCGCCACGACGCCGAGTTGCTGTTTCTTCTCGCGGAGACGCGATGGCGCTACGACCGGGATTTCGTGGAGGGTGGGCTCGACGATCGTGAGATCCTCGAGCTCTACGACCACGCGATCGCGATGGACTCGACCTTCGCGCCCGCCTACGTCACGCCCATCTCGCTCGCGGCCTACCTCGACGGGGCGGAGAGTGCGCGCCGCTACATCCGCGCCTACCTGTCGCGCGCGCCATCCGGGGACCGCGCGCGCGTCATCCGTGTTGCCGATCTCCTCCTGGATCCGGCGCGGGCAGCCTCCATCGACGCCGCGCACCTCGTCGACACGGCGTCCGCGAATGAGCTGTGCGAGGCGACGACGCTGCTTCGCCACATCCCCGATTCCGCCGAGGTGCTCGTTCGCATTGCGAGCGTCCTGGCGCGTAACCGGGCCGACTCGACGTACACGAGGCCCGAGCCCGCGTGCGCCATGATCCAGGCGACGGAGGGACTGCAGTTTCGTGGGCACCTCCGCGAGGCGCAGGCCCTGACGTCTGTGGGTGCCGGACTGCACTGGCTTGCGCCGACCGTGACGTACAACCTGGCGCGTTTCGGCATGCTCCCCACCGACACCGTGCGCGCCGAGTTCAGGGCGGCTCTCGCGCTGTCGCCGCGGTCGAAGAACGTCAAGCTGTACCGCTGGTGGGCGACGGACGGCGATACACTCGCGATCAACACGTACATCCGCGACTTCGGGACGAGCAAGTTAGGCAGTGCCAGCGGTCGCGCCATGATTCGCGCGAGCATTGCCGCCGGACGTGCGTATCTGGCCCTCGCCCGACGTGACACGGCCTCCGCGCTGCGCCAGCTGCTCACCACGCCCGATACGCTGCACGAGTGCTGGTACGACAACCGGGTGACGCTCGTACAACTCCTGATGGCCAAAGGCCGGTATCAGGAAGCAGCCGCGCGGCTGGAGCGTCGGTGGCCAGGAACGACCGGGTGCAGCAACGGCCTCGACGACGTGGTGTGGACGATGGAGCGGGCGCGCGTTCTCGAGCGGCTCGGTCGTCACGATGAAGCGGTCGCGAATTATGCGTTCGTCGCCGATGCGTGGCGTACCGCGGACGCAGAGCTGCAACCGTGGGTTCGCGAGGCCCACAACGCGATGGCCCGGCTCCGTGTACGGACAAGGAGTGTCGCTGTGAGCCAGTGAGTGTCCTGTTCCGGCATGTCGTTGCGTTTGATGAGGCGAACTCGCGTGCCCTCTCGCCCACATCACGACCAATGACTTCTCCGGCAGTGACAGCTCGACCATCGTTCCGCAATCGCCACGAGGCTGGCAAGGTACTGGCTCAGGCACTGAGCCCGTTCGCCGCTCGGCCCGATGTGGTAGTCCTCGGCCTCGCGCGTGGCGGGATGCCGGTCGCGCGTGCGGTAGCGGACGCGCTCGGAGCAACCCTCGGCGTGTTCGTTGCCAGGAAGTTCGCGGTGCCCGGCGTCGAGGAGGTGGCGCTCGGCGCGATCGCCGAGGGAAGCCGCCGTATCGTGGTCGACGAGGTGGCTCGGTACATCGGCGTTCCTGCTCGCATCATCGAGCGACTGGCGACGAGGGAACGCGTGGAGCTCGAGCGATGTGCGTCGCTGTACCATGCGGGCTCGCGTCTTCCAGATCTACGCGGTCGCGTCGTGATCCTCGTCGATGACGGTCTCATCACGGGTGTGACCCTGCGCGCGGCGGCTCACGTCGTGCGGCGGGCCGCTCCCGCGCGATTGATCGCGGCTGTACCGGTCGCGTCGCAATGGGGATCGACACACCTCGGAGCGGCCGTCGACGAGCTGACGGTCGCTGTTACGTCCGCGAAGCTCCGGACCCTGTCGACGGCATTCGAGCACTGCGATCCGGTCACTGATGAGGAGGTGTTGGAGCTGCTCCACCGTCCGACGCGGCGTGTGTCGTCCACCATGCTCGACACGAGTAGTCACGTTGGCATGGCACTGCCGTGGGGGGATGACCGACCTCGCGACCGTGAGCGAGCGATCGCGATACCGGTAGCAGACGGCGCGATGATGGCAGATCTGGGAATGCCGACGACGGGAGTCTTTCAGAGCACGCTGCGGCGGCTCGGCGCGGTCCGGGGCCTGGTGATCCTGGCGCATGAGGACGGAGTCAGCCGGAACACGTTCGTCAATCGCTATATCGCGGGGCGGCTACGGCTCGGCGGCTACGCAACGCTGCGTCTGGATCTGATGATGAGGTCCGAGCGGCTGAGCCGAGCCGACAGCACGTTGGTCGGGATCGATGCGCAGCGCCTCGAGACGCGCCTTGCAGCCGCGTGCGACTGGGCTGTGCGCGAAGGAATCGCCGGCGTGCACCGAATGACACTCGTCGGCGCAGCCAACGCCGCCGGCGCGGCCATTCTGACGGCCGCGCGTCATCGGGACCGGGTTCGCGCTGTAGTCGTTCGCGGAGGGCCCGTGGATCTCGCGGGTCACGTGTTGTCACAGCTGCGCGGATCCGTGCTGCTCATCGCAGGTGCCGACGATCCGAGGACGGTACGCAGGTATGCCGCCGCACTGCGAGAGCTCCCGGCTGATACTCAGCTCATGACGGTGCCGCGCGCGACCCATGCGCTCGACGACCCACAGGCGGTGGGCTCACTCGCGGAGCGGTTGATGGGCTGGCTCGACGGGCTCGAGCAGACGGATCGACGCGGGCGGCGTCGCCCCTCGGGTACTTAGACCAAGGGCGTTGGCGTACCCGTCGCGCTGACCACGGGACGTCGTCCTGTTCCCGGTGCGATGGCCAGACCCTTCCCGCCTGCCGTGGGAGCGGCGTTAGGCATCTCGACCGCCAGGCTCGTGGTGCGGCCTCTCGATACACGGCCGGAACGCGCCTCATGTCCGGTTCTTTCTCGCGGCTGCGTTTGAGAGTGGCGGGCGCGTACCCGCCCGACTCGACAACACCGGGCGAATCACGCCGTGACGACCTCGCGCTGCGCGCCCTGCCACATCGCCAATCAGCCAATCTCGACATGACGAACCTCAGCATGCTTTCCGACGCGCGAATCACTGCGGTCATCCTCCTCGCGTTGGTTGTCTCCAGCGCCTGCGGCGGATACGACTCCATCGAGCCCCTGCCCGCGCCACCGGCGACGATCACCGTCACACTCGGCGCGCCGGTGAT
Source organism: Gemmatimonadaceae bacterium (assembly GCA_036280115.1). Classification (GTDB taxonomy): domain Bacteria; phylum Gemmatimonadota; class Gemmatimonadetes; order Gemmatimonadales; family Gemmatimonadaceae; genus JAJKIV01. Next base: position 2,609 of record DASURJ010000489.1, on the reverse strand, counting down.
CGAAGTAGGAGAAATGACAGTCGCCAGCGCCGCAGCCGTGGATCAGTACGGCGACCCCACCTCTACGGTCACGGTAACGTGGACATCCAGCGATCCCACGATTGCGGCCGTGAGTCCGACCACGGGAGCCATTCTCGGCATCGCGCCCGGTACGGCGCGCATCACCGGGACGACGGACGGAGAGCGCACCGGCGCACAGATCATCACCGTCGTTCGAGCACCGAACGTCAGGATCAACGAGATCGAGTCGAGCCACGGATCCTCGAGGCTGTACGTCGAGTTGGTCAACCCGACGCGCGTCGCTGTCGATATCTCGGGGTGGACCGTGACGAACAAGGATGTGCGTCAGAGCTTCGTCTTCCCCGCGGGGAGCACCATCGCGCCCGGGGGCTTGCTGGTCGTGGACGAAACGAGCCTGCCGTTCAGCCTGGGAGCGAACGACGCAGTCCGCCTGTTCAGCCGGTTCGGGGTGCTGGTAGACGGACTCGAATGGAAGGACGAAGCAGCAACCACATTCGGGCGTTGCCCGACCGACGCGTCTGATTTCGTCACCACGACAGCGCCCACCAAGGGTACCGCCAACGCGTGCCCGGCAACCGAAAATACGTCTCAGTCCGGCGAGGTATCTCGGGGAATCCGTGCAACGCCCACCCCGAGTGAACTCCGATGACGGCGAACGTATCAGGCGCCCTCAGGCGTCGCACCGGGGGCGCGGCACCGACGAGCCTCGCCCTCATCGCACTCGTATTTCTGCCGCATGTCGGCTTTGCCCAGGGGGTCGCGGAGCGGGCCCCGAATCTGTCGAACACGTGGTCACCGAGTCGTGGCGTCGTGCAGTTCAACTTCACGCACCGGTTCGACATGAGTGCCGCACCGCTCCGCAAGATCACCAACACGCCGAGCTTTCACGCCGCGACCGGCATCATCGGTTCGCTGGGGGTTGGATTCACTTACGGGTCGAACTCCGATCTCGTGCCCGCGTATCCGAACGAGTGGGAGTGGTTCGCGCGATGGTCGCCGTTGTCGGAAGCCCACGGTGCTCCCCTGGACGCATCGCTTCAGGCGGGATGGAACGTGGCCGCCGAAAGCTTCGACGCGGAGCTGAGTGCGGCACGACGCATCGGCCGACTCCGCGTCCTCGTCGCAGGACGCGCGTTCCACCACGCGTTCTACCGGGACAGCGCACGATACGCAGTGGCCGGCGGGGCCGCGCTGCGCCTGTCGCCGTGGCTGTCCGTCGCGGGTGACTATGCGACCTTGATCGACCGTGCCGACACCGAGCGTCCCGTGTGGGGCGCGGGGGTGCAGTTGTCGATCCCGTACACTCCGCACTCGATGTCGATCCACGCCAGCAACGTCGGGACTGGCTCACTCGAAGGCGTCTCGCGCGGATCGCACACGCGATGGGGTTTCGAGTACACGGTGCCCATCACGCTGAGGCGGTACACGCCACGCCGCACCCCGCGCGGTACCGTCGCCGACGACGATTCGCGCCACGCCGATACTCCGACGACTCCCGTTGCGCGCCACTCGCAAACGAAGCAGTCGGATACGGTGACGGTAACGATCCGCCAGTTCCGCTACGAGCGCGACACGATCACCGTCAAGGTTGGCGACGTCATCGTGTGGCGGAACGCCGACCAGCTCGAGCACACGGTGACGGCCGATTCGGGCGCATTCGAGTCGCCACTCATCAAGCCGGGCCGGGAGTGGTCACACCGGTTCGCTGTCGCCGGCACGTTCGACTATCACTGCCTGCCGCATCCATTCATGAAGGCCGTCGTCCGCGTTCAGGACGTGAAGCCATGAGCGCGGGCCGCAACTCCGTGCGCCTCGCGTGGCTGCTGATCGGCCTGGTGGTTTCCGCGTGCAGCGGGCGCGTCGAGCCGACGGAGCCGATCGACAGCGGCGACGTGACCGAAGTCGCCATCCGCGACTTCGCATTCTCGGCCCCTACCATCACCATCGATCGCGGGACGAGCGTGCGGTGGCGCAACACGACCGGGACCTTTCACACGGTCACGCCCGACGGGCATCAGGCATTCGCCCAGCGCCAGACCGCCGCGCGGGGGCAGACGTTCGAGACGCGCTTCGACGCGCCCGGCCGGTACCTGTACTACTGCGAGCCACACCGGAGCCTGGGAATGACCGGTGAGATCGTGGTGCGCTGAGGCCCGATCCAGCCTGGTAGGCTGCACCTGCGGCCTAACGACCGCGAATCGTTGTCGAGCCACTGTCCGCATTCGCGGCGCTTTCACGTTCTTCTACTGCACCATCACGCACGACCGTCAACCAACAACACACATTCGACTCACATGCATACTCTTTCTCGCAGCGCGCGTCTCCTGATCGCGTCGCTATCGATCGCTCTCGTCGGTGCCTGTGGCGGTGACGACGACTCGCCAACGGAAGTGGTCGATCCGACGCCGGTGTCGACGGCAACAGTGCAGGCAACCCCGGCCGAGCGGTTCACGCCGGGTCGGGTGAACCTGGTCGCCGGCGGTACGGTGACGTTCGCGTTCGGTTCGCTCCCGCATCAGGTCTTCTTCAACCGTGCGCTCGCAGGCGCACCAGAAGACATCCCGGAACCGACCGCCAACCGGACGATC
>DASURJ010000488.1:0-6571 GCA_036280115.1 Gemmatimonadaceae bacterium | reverse complement strand
GGGCATCGACGGTATCCGACTCGTCGAGACGCTCCGCATCTGGGGCGAGCAGGTGCCCGTGCTGATGATCAGTGGCTACGGCACGGTGGAGAGCGCCGTGCGTGCCCTGCACGTCGGCACGGATGACTTCCTCACGAAGCCCGTAGAGCCCGAGTTATTGAGCGCACGCGTCGCCGAGCTGCTGGAACGGCGTCCGGTTACGGCGCCCGACGATGCGGCCGTTGGGGGGATGGTCGGACGCACGCCGGTCATGCGTGAGCTGTTCGCGGCGGTCCGCCGCGTGGCGCCGCAGGACACGACGGTGCTCATCACGGGCGAGACGGGCACGGGGAAGGAACTCGTCGCGCGGGCGGTTCATCAGCTCTCACCGCGACATGCGGCGCCGTTCATCGCCGTCAATTGCGGCGCGTTCGGCGAAGGTGTGCTGGAGAGCGAGTTGTTCGGACACGTGAAGGGCGCGTTCACCGGCGCGATCCGGGACCGGGCCGGGGTGTTCGAGGCGGCGGATGGTGGCACCATCTTTCTCGACGAGATCGGCGAGACGAGCCTCAGCGTCCAGCAGCGCCTCCTCCGGGTGCTGCAGGAGCGAGAGGTCACGCGCGTGGGAGCGTCGCGTCCAGTGCGCGTCGACGTCCGCGTGGTAGCGGCCACGAACCGCGACCTGGCGTCGCAGGTAGCGGCCGGACGGTTCCGCGATGACCTCTACTACCGGTTGGCCGTTTTCCCGTTAGGCATCGCGCCGCTCCGCGACCGGCGCGCGGATGTCCCGCTCCTCGTGGCGCACGCGCTCAACCAGCTACGGCCGCGCGCGAGCGACCCCGCCGCCCTCGGTTGTTCGTCCTTCGCGATCCGCCTGCTCCGCGCGCACGACTGGCCCGGCAACGTCCGCCAGCTGATGTCCACCGTCGAACGTGCGGCGGTCGATGCTGGCTTCGGCCGAATCGAGGCGCAGCACCTCCCGCCGGAGCTCCGCGAGGCCGCCGAGGCGCGCGCTGGCAACGATTCACGCTACCGCGCCGCCGCCTCGGCCGACGACGAACGCGAGATCATCGCTGCCGCGCTGGAGCAGACCGGAGGGGCCGTGAGCCGCACCGCGGAGCTGCTCGGAATGGGGCGGACTACACTGTGGCGCAAGCTACGGCAATACGGCCTGACCCCGATCGCGAACGACCACACATCGTTCCCCGACACGCGCGAGTGATCGTGCGGGAGATGGTGGTGCACGCGGGCCGGGTAGGTGAGCTGACGTACGTGCTGCCGACGTTACCTGGGCTCGCTTGACACTCGCGCCACGTACGGCCATCATCGCACCCCCGCGTTGTTCGGGGTCACAACTGAAACTCACGGGCTACCCACCCGGATACGCTCCGGGGGGACTGCGCACCAGCCGCACTTGCGACGACGCGCCGCTCCGTTGACTGGAAAGTCTGTACTTTGCAGTGTCGGCTCCACCTTTCCTCACGGGGGACGAACTCAATGGCAGCGGATTTCTTTCTCGGCGAGTCGCTCGTCGGCGACGGTAACGAGGTCGCTCACATCGACCTGATCATTGGCTCCAAGTCGGGCCCGGCCGGAACCGCGTTCTGCAACGCGCTCACGAACAACAAGGACGGCTTCACGACGCTCCTCGCCGTCGTGACGCCGAACCTCCCGGCGAAGCCCGACACCGTGATGTTCAACAAGGTCACGATCAAGGGCGCGAAGCAGGCCGTGCAGATGTTCGGGCCGGCGCAGGCTGCCGTCGCACGCGCGGTCGTCGACTCCGTCGAAGCGGGCATCATCCCGAAGAACAAGGTCGACGACTACTGCCTCATGGTCGGTGTGTTCATTCACTGGGACGCGGCCGACGACCAGAAGATCTACGACTACAACTACCAGGCGACGCGTGAGTCGATCCAGCGCGCGCTCGCCAACGAGCCCAAGGTCGACGACGTCATCGCTCGCGCCCGTACGGCGAAGCACCCGTTCGCCGGCAACGCCGAAGCAAAGCACGGCGACAGCACGGGCGGCGCGGGCAGCCGGCAGATGCAGGGAGCGAACATGTAAGACGGCAGGAATGCGCAAGCTCCTCCTGCATCTCGACAGCTCGCCGTACGCGAGCGTGTTCGATCGCATCGTTGCGTTCGACGGTGGCGCCGACGACGTCATGAGCTACGCCGGCGTCACCGAGCAGGCGGTCCGCGACCTGGTACACGGTGCGATCTTCACGCGCGGCCCCAAGGATCTCCACAACACCGCCATCTTCATCGGCGGTGCCGACATGCCCGTCGGCCAGCGGCTCCTCGCCGCCGTCGAAGCCACGTTCCTCGGGCCGTTGCGCGTGTCGGTGATGCTCGACTCCAACGGGTCGAACACCACGGCCGTCGCCGCGGTGGCGAAGCTGGCGCAAGCCGTGGGTGACGTGCGTGGCCGACGGGTGGTCATTGTCGCCGGCACCGGCCCCGTCGGCACACGAGCCGCCGGGCTGCTCGCCCGCGCCGGGGCCGACGTCGCCATCACCTCGCGCCACGCCGAGGAGGCCGAGCGCGTGGCCGGCCAGATTCGCGACCGGTTCGGCGGTGCGGTGCACGCGGTGGTCGTCGCCGACCCGACCCACGTCGGCTCCGCGTTAGGCGACGCCGAGGTGGTCCTGAACGCCGGGCCGGCCGGCGTGCGGCTCGTGCCACGCGACGCCTGGGTTGGACGGCGGAGCATCCGCGCCATTGCCGACCTCAACGCCGTCCCGCCCCTGGGGATCGAGGGAATCGAGGTGACCGACGCCGGCGTGGACCGCGATGGCGCCAAGGCGTTCGGCGCCATCGGCGTCGGGAACTTCAAGATGAAGATCCACAAGCGGTGCATCGCGAAGCTCTTCGAGCGCAACGATCTCGTGCTCGACGCCGAGACCATCGGCGACGTCGCGCGCGAGCTCGTGCAATCGGCGCCTGCGCCGCCACCCGTCCCGCCGCCTGTGTGACACGGTGGCGCGCGTCATCGGCATCGACCCGGGCACCGTCAGCATCGACGTGTGTGGCCTCGATGACGGTCGGCTCTTCCTCGACGAATCGCTTCCAACGCGCGAGACGCTCTCGGACCCGGCGCGCTTCGCGACGTCACTCGAGCAATGGGGCCCGGTCGATCTCGTCGCCGGGCCATCCGGGTATGGCCTTCCGCTGCGGCGCGCACGCGAACTCACCGACGCCGATCTGCGCCTCGCCTACCTCGCGGCCGATGGCGACGGCGGCGGTATCGGCGGACTTCGGTCGCTGGCACGTGCGTTCGCGGTGTCGCGCCTGCCTGTCGTGTTCACTCCGGGTGTCGTGCACCTGCCCACGGTGCCGGCGCACCGCAAGGTGAATCGCGTCGACATGGGGACCGCGGACAAGCTGTGCGCGGCGGCGCTGGCGATTCGCGAGCAGGCGTCACGTCGCGGTTGCTCGGTACGCGACGTGTCTCTCATCCTCCTCGAGCTTGGCGGTGCGTTCTCCGCGGCCATCGCCGTGGAGCGAGGCGAGGTGGTGGACGGCGTCGGCGGCACGTCCGGGCCCATGGGGATGCTGGCCGCGGGTGCGCTGGACGGCGAGGTCGCGTACCTGGCAGGAACCATCACGAAAAGGACGCTCTTCGGTGGCGGCGTCGCGGCAGTCATGGGTGACGCGAGCACCACGCCGGAGGGCTTCGTCGAGAGCGACTCCGGCCGTGCGCGTATCGCGTGGGAGGCCTACATCGAGAGCGCGGTCAAAGCGGTTGCAGCGTTGCGAGTCTCCGCGCCGGCGGCGTTGACCGTGGTGCTCTCGGGGAGAATGGCGGGGATGGCGCGCGTGCGCACTGAGCTAACGCGTCGGCTCGAAGCCATCGCACCGGGTCTGGTTGTCCACGAGCTCCGCGGGTTCGCTTCGATGGCCAGGCAAGCGGCGCAGGGAGCCGCCCTCATCGCGGACGGGCTCGCGGGTGGTGCCGAGGCCGATCTCGTGGCGTCGCTCGCGATCGAGGCGGCCTCGGGAACGGTGCTGGATCACCTCGCCCTCATTCCTCCCGGGGTGGCGCGGGCACGGCTGGGTATCGCCGATGCCTAACGTTTCTCCGCACGTCCTCGTTGCTGGCGTGTCGACCCGCGCGGCTGCCGACTCGGCGGCGCTGGCGGGGTACCGGGTGACGGCACTCGATGCCTTCGGCGACCTCGATCAGTCGGCGGGGGTACGTGGGCTATCGATGGCGCGTGAGTTCGGCGTCCCGTTCACGGCAGCGTCGGCGGCTCGCGTCGCGGAGGCGATCGAGTGCGACGCAGTCGCATACGTCGCCAACTTCGAGAACCATCCGCGGGCGGTTCGCGCGCTCGCCCGCGGGCGGACGCTACTCGGTAATCCGCCGGAGGTTCTGCGCCGAGTGCGCGATCCGTTTCTGTTGGCCGAGGTTTTCGAGCACCGAGGGGTCCGCGCCCCGGCCGTCATTCCGACCGCGGGTGTCATTCCGAGCGGAGCGCCGAAGGCGCGGAGTCGAGGAATCGCGCTCATCCCGGCAGAGGGGCCCCTCGATCGGGAGGACGGCGATTCCTCCACTCCGGCCGCTACGCGGCCTCCGCTCGGATTGACAGAGTGGTTACTCAAGCCCCGGCGCTCCGGTGGCGGTCACGGGATTCGGGCATGGAAGCCTGGCGCCCCGATTCCACGCGCCAGCTACGTCCAGGAGCGCATCGAGGGCATCCCCGGCTCCGTTGCCTTCGTTGCCGCGCGGGGGCGTGCCGTCCCGTTGTGCCTAACGCGCCAGATCATCGGCGACCCGGCCTTCGGCGCCACCGGATTCCAGTACTGCGGCAACATTGTCACGGGTCCCCACGACCGCGAGTTCGGCGTCGATAGCCGGCTCGCTCACGCCGCCGTGACGCTCGCGAACCTCCTGACCGAGGAATTCGGGCTCGTCGGCGTGAACGGCATCGACTTCGTCATGCACGACGACACACCGTTCCCGATCGAGGTCAACCCGCGCTACTCGGCCTCCATGGAGCTCGTGGAGCGCGCGGACGGCCTTTCGGTCTTCGCCGCACACGCCATGGCGTGCATCGACGGATCCGTACCGTCGTTCGACTTCCGCGAGGCGACAACGCGACGCGGCCTCGCGACTGGCAAATCGATCGTCTACGCCCGGCACGACGTCGTGTGCGACGATACGGCGGCATGGCTCGCGAACCCGGCCGTGCGCGACGTCCCGCATCCCGGCGAGCGCATCGCCGCGGGGCACCCGGTCTGCACGGTCTTCGCCGACGGCGCCGATGTGGCCGAGTGCTACGCGGCACTCGCGCAGGAGGCGCGCCTGATTTACGAGACGCTCGACGCGCGGACCGCGGCCGGCGTGTGAGCACGCATTCCACGGTCGAGGACGTCACCTGCATGGGGTGCGGGTGCCTCTGCGATGACATCACCGTCATCGTGGGCTCCGGACGCATCCGCGAAGCGCGCAATGCGTGTGCGTTAGGCGCGGCGTGGTTCGGCGACGGCGTTGTACCCGCGCGAACCGTCGTCGACGGCGTCGATGCGGCGCCCGACGCGGCATTGAGCGCAGCCACCGAACGCCTGGCTCGGGCGCACCGGGCTCTCGTGTACCTCGCCCCGAATCTCTCGTGCGAGGCGCAGCGCGCGGGCGCCGCCATCGCCGATCTCCTCCGCGGCATCCTCGACTCCGTGACAACCGCGACCGCGGGCTCGGCCGTCCTCGTATCGCAGGAACGAGGGCACGCCTCGGCCACGCTGGGTGAGATTCGCAACCGGGCCGACGTGGTCGCGTTCTGGTCGGCGGACATCGATCGCCGGTATCCGAGGTTCGCGTCGCGCTACGCGCCCGAGCCGCCCGGTCTTCACGTACCCGGAGGACGGTCCGCCCGGCGAGTCATCTCGATCGATGTCGGCGAGGCCACCGGTCCCGCGGATGCGGATCACCGAATCACCATCGACCCCGCCGACGAAGTCACGACGCTGAGTGCGCTGTGCGCGTTTGCAACCGCACGAGAGGAGGAACGAGAGCACCTCGGCGAGCGCGACGCCGCTGCCTGGGTGACCGCGCGTCAGCTCGCTCCGCTCCTGCTCGCGGCGCGCTACGGCACCCTCGTGTATGACGCGGAACCCGACGACCGCGCGCCGCGATCGCCTGGCCGGTTCGACGCACTCGCCGCGCTGGCACAGGCGCTCAACGGTGCGACGCGTTATGCGGCCATTGCGCTGCGCGCCGGCGGGAACCGCTCCGGCGCGGATGCAGTTCTGACGGCCCAGACCGGCTATCCCATGGCCGTGGACTTCGCTCGCGGAACGCCACGCTATCGCCCGCACGGTGGCTCCGCGCTCGCGAGCCTCGAGCGCCAGGCGGTCGACGTCGCGCTCGTGCTCGGTGATGCGTCCTCACTGCCGCCACACGCTCTCGCCGCGATGGATACTGTGAGCTGCGTGGTCATCGGACCCCGTGCGAGCGAGACGTCGTTCGGCACTCCCGCGATTCGGATCGACACGACCGTTCCCGGCATTCACGCGCCGGGAATCGCCCTGCGCACCGACGACGTCCCGCTCCCGCTCCGGCCGTCGTTGCAGGGGCCGCCGTCGGCTGA
>DASURJ010000487.1:0-7794 GCA_036280115.1 Gemmatimonadaceae bacterium | reverse complement strand
GACGGCCTCGCGCAGAGGATCCCGGGGGTCGATATCCTCGATGAACAGGTCGAGGTCGCCCTTCTTGAGGGTCGTGAGCTCCAACAGGCTCTCGATCAGGTCGAGTAACCGTTCACTCGCCCGCCTCACGTGGGTCAAGTCGTTGCGCTGCCCCTCGGTGAGTGGACCAGAGATGCCCTCCTGCAATATCGAGATGTACCCGAGAACGGCAGTGAGCGGCGTCCGGAGCTCATGGGAGATGTTCGCGAGGAACTCGTCCTTGAGCCGGCGTGCCTGGACGACGGCAGCGTACTGCCGTTCGAGCTCCTCGTTCGCCTCGAGCAAGGCCGCATTGGACCGCCGCAGTTGGTCGATCAGGAGCGCCTTCTCGGCAGTGGCCGCCATCTGGTCCGCGACAATCCGTAGCAGGCCGCGTTTCTCCGCCGAGAACGACTCGGCGTCGGCGAAGTAGAACGTGAGCGCCCCGAGGACACGGCTGCCGGTCTGAAGCGGCAGTGCGATCAATGCCCGAAAGCCGAGCTCCGACGCAACTTCCTGCCAGTCCTCGAGATCGTCGTCCGCGAAGACATCCGACACTTCGATGGTGCGCCGTTCGCTCGCCGCTTCGCCGCTTGGACCGAACCCGAGGCGGACCCTCGTTTCGCTGAGCCACGGGCGGAACTTCTGCGGCCAGTTGTGTGCGGCGCCAAGCCGCATGAGCTCCGACGCCCCATCCACCAGGTACACCGACGCGAACGTCGCGCCGACGAGGGGACTCACCCGGTCGAGCGCGAACTGGTAGACGTCCTCGGGCCGGTCGGCCGTGAGGAAGGCGTGAATGACCTCGCGGACGGCAACGAGCTCCCGCATCGCCTGGTCCGGGGGGGCCACAGGCACGCGGAAGCGATCCTTGCGCGATACGGATGATCTTGGCACCGGCGACAATCTAAAGGGGGGGCGTCACTTGCGCGAACCAAGGTCGAGTCCGTCCGGCGTTGCGCACAAGATGTTTGTGCGACCGACCTCATTTGTTCCTACAAAGGACGACGCCCCGAGCGATTCGCCACGTCGCCCGGCCCCCGTGCTTCACCTCGGTGCTAGCGCTTTTTCGGCGCCGCTGCCCGCACCTCGATCCGGTGCATCAACACACGCGGCGGCGTGTCGACCGCGAACGCGACGGCCTCCGCGACGTCATCGGCGACGAGCATCCAGCTCGGGTCTCGTCGCTCTGGCGAGAAGTCGGTTGCCACCGAACCTGGATTCACGACGCTGACCTTGACCCCGTGGTCGCGGACCTCGAGCATGAGCGACTCGGCGAACCCCATGACGGCGTGCTTCGTTCCCCCGTAGCACGTGCCACCCACGAATGCGCTCCGGCTCGCGATCGAACCGATGATGACGATATGCCCGCGCTTCCGCTCGACCATGCCGGGGAGAACCGACCGCGTAACGTGGTAGAGCGCATTGAAGTTCACGTTCACCATCGTGTTCCATTCCTCAGGCGTGAGCTCGAGGAACGGCTTCAGAAACCCGATGCCGGCGTTGTTCACAAGCACATCGGCTCGCACGTCGCGCAAAGCCCGAGCAACGGCAGCGGGGTCTGCGACATCGAGCGTGATGGAATCGCAGCTCCCGCCGCGCTCCCGGATCTCCGCCGCGAGCGTCTCCAGATCCTTGCCGGACCGGGCGGCAGCGACGATGTGATGACTCGAGCTCAGGCGTAGCGCGGTCGCGCGGCCGATTCCGCGCGAAGCTCCGGTGACGAGGGCGGTGCCCCGTGACTCGGTCGTCATCGCGTCACCCGAAGCATGGTGCCGTAGATGAGCCGGGTACCGAAATCGAGTGAACGGAGTGGAATGCGCTCGTCGTTCCCGTGCATGCGATCCTCGTCGTCCTGGTTCATGGGAAAGGGGAGCACGCCGAACGCCTGCATGCCGAGCTGGCGAAGACGCGCGCTGTCGGTGGCGCCTGTGCTCAGATACGGCACGGTGACCATCTCGGGTGCCAACTCCTTCACGCTCTCCGCGATCGCGCGGAAGAGCGGCGACGAGAAGTCCGAGGGCGGCGCATCCTCGCCTCGGTCGGTGATCGTGAACTGCACCAACGAATCGTTGACGACGCGACGCAGCCGTGCCACGACCGAGTCGATCGATTGACCGGGCAATGTGCGAATGTTGAGCGTCGCGGTCGCCTCGGTCGGGATGACGTTCGACCGGATGCCACCGTTCACGATGGTCGCGGAAATCCCGGTGCGCAGGACGGCATCGAACACCGGCGTGGACGCGAGCACGCGAGCGCCACGCGCGATTCGGGATGAGTTCCGCGACGCGACGTCGGCCATCGCGCGGCGCACTGCTGGTTCGGGCCATACCGTCGCGAGCTCACCGAAGAAGGCCCGCGTCGTCGGGTTCACCTGCGTGGGCTCGCGATGTCGCCCAATAGCGGCGAGGGCTCGCCCAAGGCGCGTGATCGCGTTCCCGGCAAGTGGAACCGACGCGTGCCCTCCGGGTCCGCGCGCCGTCACGGTGACGGTGTGTGGAACCTTCTCCGTGTTCTGCACCGCGACGTAGAGTGGCTTGCCGCGCACGATGCGCGTGCGTCCGCCCTCGTTCAGCGCGAACTCGGCGTCGATGAGATCGCGGTGGTTGGCGACCAGCCACCCCATGCCGTAATCGCCGCCCGCCTCTTCATCCGAGTTCGCCACGAAGATGACGTCGCGGGACAACTTCCCTCCGGCGTCGAGTACGTGGCGTTTGAGTAGCAGCATCGTCTGCAGGTTCGCCGCCAGCATCCCTTTGTCATCGATGGCACCGCGCCCGTACAGGTATTCGCCTTTGACCTCTGCAGCGAACGGGTCGACCGTCCATTTGTCCGGCTCGACGCCAACGACATCCATGTGCCCCATGATGATCACCGGACGTCGCGACCCATCGCCACGCAGCCGCGCGACGAGCGCCGCTCGACCCGGCGCCGGCTCGAAGAGATGCGTCTCGATGCCCGCGGCTTTGAGGGTGCTGTCGAGGTAGCGGGCGACGCCGATCTCGTTGCCCGGTGGGTTCACGGTGTTGATGCGGATCATGTGCTGCAGATGCGCGAGCGTCTCCCGCGAGACTTGATCCCAATCGGGCGCTTGCGCGCCTGCGGCGGAGGCGGTCGTCAACATCATCAGCAGAGCGTAGCGGTGTAGTCGGGGAACAAATCCAATCATGCGTCCGGTGTTAAAGAGAGTTGCAGGCTGTTTTCACCTTCACAGGCCGCTGGCGCGACCGACGATGCCGCCGCCCGAGTCATCTTCGTCATCCTGACTCATCCTGTCCATCCTGTCTCAAGCAGTTGTCGCAACTCGGCCCGTCGACAAACCATGACGTGGCGCATCTCAAGCGGACAACCCGTTCTCGATCGCCGTGATGAGCGGCCCGAACGACAATCCATCGACACCGACCCGCCGAGCAAGCTCGGAGGCGAGTTCACGCTGCCCCTCCCCGAACAGCTCGCGGACGACCCACGGACCCGCACGCGGATTCCGGTACCAGTCCTCGTCGAACGTCGACACGAGCACGTCGCGAAGCGCTGCCTGGAGCTGCCACGCCCGGAGGTAGCGCGCGGCGTAGAAGCGCGGGTCCACGTCCACGAACGCGTCCGACGGCCGGTACCTGAACAACGTCGCGCCACTGAGGATGTCGACATACGCATCCGGCAACGACGACCACGACACGTCACCACCATACAGCCGGAGCTCGTACAGGAGCTTGGCCGCGTAGCGCCGCAGGAACTGCAGCTCCTCGAACGCGGCGGCACGGCGGTATTCCGCGACCCGCGTCTTGCCTAACGCCGAGTAGCGGAGGAGCCAACCGGCGTCGTGCATGAGGTGGTCGAAGAGCATCGCGTACCCTTCGGTGATCGAGTTGTCGCCGAGCCATCGGAACTCGAACGGGAGGTCGTCGCGCATGTACGCGAAGTGCAGCGTATGCCCGAGCTCGTGCAGGAGCGTCCGGTAGTCGGTCGCGCCGCCGTGTGGGAGCAGCACGAGATAGACCTCATGGGGAATCCGTACGGGCGCACAGAACGCGCGCGAGCGCTTCCCTGGCCGTTCCCCGAGGTCGAAGATCGCCCGCCCGTTCGCCGTCGGATCGATCCCCATCTCGCCCACCTGTCCCCGGACAGTGGGCTCCATGTCGGCCGCCGGAAAGTACGGGTCGAATCGCGGCGCGCGGAGCAGCGCGAGGGCGTCGGCGCGCGTGGCTTCGGACGGGAGGATGCCCAGCTGCTTCCGCACCTGTTCGCGGTGCACCTCGGCCCACATCGCCTCGGTGTCCTTCAGGAAGCGGTCGCAGTCCGCCGCCAGGCCCTGAAGGTCGATCCCGCTCAGCGCCTCGAACGTCGGAATGTATCCGGAGGCGATCTCGAGCGACTCGATGAGGTCGCGTTCGCGCTGGAGCCGCTCCGACCGCATGGGCGACAGCTCCCGCGCGACGAGCGCCGAGCGTGCTTCGTCGAGCGCGAGGCGCTCGTTGCGGTCGGGCAGCGTCGCCAGATCCACCGCAACGCGCTGATACGGCACCTGCCGGCCGTCGGCGAGCTGGACGACGGAGTTCGCTTCCCAGCCGATGATCCGCTCGTCCAACTCCGCGAGCGTTCGGGACGCGTGCGCCTCGACCTGCCAGTCGAGCAGCGCCCGGGCGGATCGCCATTCCTCGGACCCCTCGGCCGCTGATCGGAACGCGTCGCGCGTCAACTCGAGCGCGGCGGGGCCCAGAACGTGAGCGAACCGCTCGTAGATCGCGCGCAGCTCGGCGTTAGGTTTGTGGCCGGCGAGCGCCTGGTGTTGCTCGCGGGCCAGCGCCTCCATGAACCGCTCGCCGTCCGTCCGGAGCGCCGTCAAGGTCAGATCGGCCATCGCACTACCACCTCGTGTTACCGTCGCCCGTTGCTGTGCCTCAGTACGGTACTACCTTGGCCCGCAACGACCCGTCGGCCCTCCCGCGTCGGCGGCTCACTCAGGACCCTCCCACGCGTAGGCTCGTGATGGTGTTCGTTAGGCGGGAGTGAGCCGCTCAGCGATGTAGGAACGCAACTGATCCGCCGCGACACGAACCTGCTGCAGCGTGTCGCGGTCGCGGACCGTCACCGACCCGTCCTGCGTCGATTGCCCGTCCACGGTGATCCCGAACGGCGTCCCGACCTCGTCCTGCCGGCGGTACCGCCGCCCGATCGCGCCACCATCATCATAGAACACGGCGAAGTCGCGGCGCAGATCGTCGGCGACGCGCTGCGCCATCTCCGGCATCCCATCCTTCTTCACGAGCGGGAACACGCCGGCCTTGATCGGCGCGAGCGCCGGCGACAGCCCGAGAACGGTGCGCCCTTCACTCTCGCCCGGCACCTCCTCTTCCCGATACGCGTTCACGAGCACGGCGAGCGTCGTACGGTCCGCGCCCACCGACGTCTCGATCACGTACGGCACGAACCGACGGTTGTTCGGCTGGTCGAAGTACTCGAGCTTCCGCCCCGAGTATTCCTGATGGCGTCCGAGGTCGTAATCCGAACGGTTGTGGATTCCCTCGATCTCCTGGAAGCCGAGCGACCCGCCGAAGTCGAACTCGATGTCGCCGGCCACGCGCGCGTAATGCGCGAGCTGCTCGTGCGGCTTGTAGCGAAGCCGTTCCGGCGCGAGCCCGAGCGACTTGTGCCACTCCATACGCTGCGCCTTCCAGTACTCGAAGTGCTCCTGGTCGGTGCCGGGCTCCACGAAGTACTGCATCTCCATCTGCTCGAACTCGCGCGTGCGGAAGATGAAATTCCCCGGCGTGATCTCGTTGCGAAACGCCTTCCCGATCTGCGCGATGCCGAAGGGGATCTTCTGACGCGTCGATTGCTGGACGTTCAGAAAGTTCACGAAGATGCCCTGGGCGGTTTCCGGGCGCAGATACACGACGGCGGCACTCTCTTCCACCGGCCCCATGAACGTCTTGAACATGAGGTTGAACAGGCGCGGCTCGCTCAACGTGCCTTTCGCGCCGCAGACGGGACACTGTGCGTCGGGCGCGCCCGGTGTTCCCTTGATCGCGGGATCGTCCGCGCGAAAGCGGCGCTTGCAGTTGCGACAGTCGACGAGCGGGTCGGTGAACCCCGCAACGTGCCCGCTCGCTTCCCACACACGCGGATGCATGAGAATCGCGGCGTCGAGCCCCTCGATGTCGTCCCGCGCGCGGACCATCGCGTGCCACCACCGGTCCTTGAGATTCTTCTTGAGCTCGACGCCGAGCGGCCCGTAGTCCCACACCGACCCGGTGCCCCCGTAGATCTCGGAGGACTGAAAGATCAATCCGCGCCGCTTGCAGAGCGACACGAGCTTTTCCATGACGTCGGGGTGTGCGGACACGCTGGCCATGACGGGACAGGAGGTCTGCGGATGATACGTCGTTGGCGGCTGGGTGGTCTAATCTAACGCTCCACGAGACCCGTAAACGGCCCCGGGACAGCCTTTTCCCGCGGGGACGCGGGCGACGCGGGCGCGCCGCCGGCCGGGCTGCCAGCCTCAAGCCCCCAGCGGCTGTCAGTAGCCCGTAGCCCGCAACAGCAGCGAGCAGCACCCAGCGGCCGGCCGCGCCGGCCTACGAATCCAGGTCCCGACTGACCTTCGCCGGCGGTGGTGCCGGCTCGCCCAAGAGACGCGCCACGATCTGGTCACCGTGAAAGCGCCCGTTCTCGATGAACACCTTGTTCGCGTCATAACCCGCCACGATCACCCCGGCGATGAAGACCCCCGCGACATCGGTCTCGAGCGTCGCCGGGTCGTGCACCGGGATGCCCGTGACCGGGTCGATCGTCACGCCAACCTGGCGAAGCAGATCGACGTTCGGCGCGAAGCCCGTCATCAGGAAGACCTGATCCGCGGGAATCGTCGACGTGGAACCATCCGTCGAGCAGAGCGTGATGTTCTCCGCGCCGATCGCGACCACCCGGGTGTTCCAGATCGCCGAGATGCTCCCCTCGGCCACCCGGTTCATGAAGTCGGGAAGTACCCACGGCTTGATCTTCTTGTCGAACGTGGGCCCGAAGTGCACGAGTGTCACGCGCGCGCCGGATCGCCAGAGGTCGAGCGCCGCTTCGGCCGCCGAGTTTCCGCCCCCGACGACGACGGCGTTCTGCTGGAACGACGGATGGCCCTCACGATAGGCGTGCGTCACATGCGGCTGGTCCTCGCCCGGCACGTCGAGCCGGTTCGGCGAGCCCCAGTAGCCGGTGGCGACGATCACCGCGCGCGCCTCGGTCACCCGCTCGACGCCGCGACGCGTGGTGCGCACCGTGAACGCGCCGGCACGCCCGTCGATCCGCACCACCGGCTCGTACTGCCTAACGGCAATGGCGAAGTGCCGGACGACCGCGCGGTAATACGCGAGCGCGTCACGCCGTGACGGCTTCTCGCCGGCCGTCACGAACGGGATCCCGCCGAGCGACAGCTTCTCCGCTGTGGAGAAGAACGTCGCGTACGTCGGATAATGCGTGATCGCGCCGACGACGCACTCGGCATCGAACACGAGCGCGGTCAGCCCGGCCCGCTGCGCGGAAATCGCGGCCGCGAGACCACACGGACCGGCTCCAACGATGACGACGTCTACGGTCATTAGACTACTCGAGTTGCTGAGCTACTTGCTGGGAGGCCAGCTTGTTGCTGGCGGGTTGCTAGCTGAGGCTGGTGGCTGCTCGCTACTAAAAGCGGCTGGCGGCTGGCTGCCAAGCAAGGAGCTCGCAGCCCGGCAGCCAGCCCCCAGCCGCTCTTAGTAGCCCTCCAGCTCGGAGCTGCAGCTAGCA
>DASURJ010000486.1:0-4266 GCA_036280115.1 Gemmatimonadaceae bacterium | reverse complement strand
GAGCAGTTCCCCATCAGTTACGGCCCCGGCGCGAGGGCGCGTGAGTGCTGAGGAGCGATCCCTCTCATCCCCCTCATCCCCTCATCCGTTCTCCCCCTCCGTTCTGGATGCCGAAGCGGCGCGGCCTCGCGCGACGCGGCGCCGGTGCAGAGCCGTCATCCGGCCGTTTCGGCTTGTTCCGCGTCATCGTTCTTCTGACCGGCCCGCGCGCGCTGGTCCATACCCGCCGAGCTGGTCTAGCTGATAGCTGATGGCTGATAGCTGAAGGCTGATAGCTCTCACGTAAGTGAGTCAAACCTCGCTCCGACCCTCAATCGAAACGCTGCGCGGCTCATCGGTGCCAGCGCCGCCTGACGATAGAGCCACGCCGGCAGCGTTATGGCGAGCCCCGTCATCGCAATGATCCCCCACCGCCTCGGACGACCGAGGATCATCCGTGGCGAGCTGCGGAGCGCGCGCGCGAGATAGCTCCGCGCCATGTCGTGACGCTCGTCGGCGAGGCAGAAGCACGCCGCCCCGAACAGGTCGCGGGCCAGGAAGGCTTCATGGTCACTCTCGCGAATACGTGGATCGTCGCGACGCGCCTTCGCGAGGACCTCGCGTCCGCACGCCAGCATCCGATCGTAGCGCTGCGAGACGCTCCCAGCCCGTCGCGTGTAGCCCACGAGCGTGCGCGGCACGCTGGTGAAAGCATACCGGCGTGCGAGCCTGATCCAGAGGTCCCAGTCGGCCCGGTCGGGCAGGCCAGCGTCGAATCCTCCGGCCTCCTCGAATGCCCCTCGGGCGACGAGCGCGACGCTCCCCCCCGACACCATGTCCCATTCCAGCATCTCACGGTACACGTCACCCTCGGGCGTTCCGCCGATCCGCCAGCCTAACAAGCGGCCCTCGGCGTCTACGAGCGCGGAGTAACAGGACACGACGGCCGCGGCAGGCGCACGGGCGAGCCGGGCGAGCTGGAGCTCGAGCTTCCGTGGATGCCAGAGATCATCGTCATCGAGGAACGCCAGCACCTCACCGCTCGCGGCTTCGACGCCACGGTTGCGCGCCGCGGCGATCCCGCCGTTGGACTGCTCCACGAGCCTGATCCGTGGGTCGTTCATCATGGCGCAACGAACCGCATCCGATGTCTCGTCCGTGGATCCGTCGTTCACCACGACCACCTCGAAGTCGGCGCACGTCTGCGCCCGAAGCCGCTCGAGCGTCGCCCCGATCCGCGTGGCGCTGTGGAACGTGGGCATTACAACGCTCACCCGCGGGCGCTGCGTCACTGGGCCGGCCGTGGCGTGATGCGCACGCTGAACCGCCGATGCGGTGCATTATGAGCCCAGCTGCTGATCTGGGCCGGACCATCATCCGCGACGCTCCACTCGAAGCCCGTTACGAGCTCCAGCGCGAAAATCGATGCGACGCGCTTCGTCACCTCCTCGCCAATGCAGGCGAGCCGGAACGCGCCGAATGGAGCGTACTGACTTCGGGTGAACGGACGCCCGACGAAGCGGTCTGGGTCGAACACGTGCGGATCGGGAAACACCGCCGGGTCCTGGTGACTCTCGCGCACGCACATGCGCACGAGCCAGTTGCGCGGGATGCGGAACCCGTCCAGCTCGAGGTCCGCGGTGGCGCGCCGGTAGCGGCTCTCGCTCTGCTCGAGGCGCAGCGTCTCCTGGACGATGCGCGTTGCGAGATCGCGCGAGCGCTCGAGGGCAAGCCGGTCTCGCGACTCCGGATGATCCGTCAACATCTTGAGCACCCAGAGCAGAAGGCCGGTGACGTCGCCCCACGTCACCTGCATGATGTAGATCAGGTTGCCCAAGATGGTCCGGTCGTTCAACGCGTCGGGGTGATTGCGCGCGAGCAGCGCCAGAAAGCACGAGGGGCATTCATCGCCGGACGTTAGGCTGCTCGCGCGTCGCCGGATGATGGCCTCGATCTCGGCGAGGGCGGGCTCGATGCGCCGACGCGATGCCCAGCGGGCCTTCCGGATGTCGATGACGTGAAAGAGCTCCCGGAGCCGATTGAAGTCCGGGTGATCCTTGCCAATGCCATAGAAAAGCTCCGCCCACGCGACGAACATCATGCGCATCACGGGCGCGCGCACGGCAACGGACCCGCGCTCGTTCGACTCGGCGACCATTGCCGCGAAGCCTTCGCGAAACACAGCGGCAATGCGCGGCTCCGCGTTCGTCATGGCCTCGGAGTAAAAGATCGACCGAAAGAAGCGCCGATAGCTCGCGTGCGTCTCCTCGGGGAGATAGCGAAGGTAGCCGCCCTCGATGAAGCGGCTGAACGGAAGCGGGGGCGCGACGAGCTGGTGATCGTGTTCGAGCAGCAGCCGGTTCGCGCGATCGAGTCCGACCACACACACCATCGGTTGCCCGAACTGGCTCGTCTTGAATACGTCGCCGTACCGGGCCGACTGCCGCTTGTAGTACTCCGGATCGTCCCACGGACCGACGGGGAGCGGCTGCAATGATCCAGGCGGAAGCTTCGCTGCAACACCATACGCCGGGCGCGCGCGCCAGAGGAGATACGCGAGCGCGATTGCTGCCGCCACCGCCGGAACGCGGAGCCAACGAGGCTCGTAAACCGCGACGGCGGCGATGACCACGAGGTAGACGACGGCGCCGGCACCGATGCGCATGGCATCGAACGGGAAGACGCGCCGGTACGCGGAGCTCGTCGCCGCCCTGAGATTGGGGACCGCGAGTGCTACCAGGACGCCGATCTCGAGGAGATACTCCATGGCCTCCCGTGGTCCGCGGTTCGTCCAGCGCCGGAGCGCCCCATGGATGCATCCATCATCATCCCGGTGCAAGATTCGGAAGCGGAGCCGCTCGTGGCGACGCTCGACGGGGCGCTCGCGCAGCGGTACGACGGCGGGCGGATCGAGGTGGTCGTTGTACGGTATGGCAGTGTGGACCGCCACGTCGCCATTGCACCGTCGTTCGAGCGTCAGGTGAGATTTCTCTCGATCGATCACCCGAGCCCCTACGCGGCGAGAAATCTCGCCGTCGCTCACACGGCGGGTGATGCGATTCTATTCACCGAACCCGGTTGCGTCCCGGACGCCGAGTGGGTGAGCGCGCACGTCGAGACCTTGAACACCGGCGGCGTGACGATCAGTGTCGGTCATGTTGCCCCATCGCGACCCACCTGGCTCGTGGACGTGTTCATGTCGTACGAGAACGTTCGTGACGCGTGGGTCTTCTCGTGCGACCGCTGGCAGCACTACTTCGGGCGTCCCAAGAACATGGCCGTCGCGCGCCATCGCTTCGAGTCACACGGCCCATTCGTCGAGGTCATGCGCGGGGCCGACTCGAAGCTCGTGCAGCGCGTTGCTCGCGAGCTATCGTGCAACGAGGTGGCGCTGACGCAGAACGCCATAGTTCGGCAGCAGAGCGTGCGCGGGTTACCGAGCTGTTACCGGGATCGATTCAGGCACGCGCGCGCGCTTCGCATCCACCGGAGCGCCCATGCGGCGCCGATCTCGCTCGACCAGCGTCTACGGCTCTTTCGTGAGACGCTCGCTCAGCCCGGTTACGGTCCCGGGACGGCAGCCACGCTGTTCGCCCTGCTCGGCGCGGGAATCCTGGCGTTCCGGCTCGGTGGCTGGGCCGGCGCCTTGGGGGTGCGATCACGCGGCGGAGCACGCGAATCCGCGCGCCACACTGAACCGCGTTAGGTGGTGGATGGTGCGCTGAACGCAACATGGTACCGCCACGTGTCGCAAGGCGACGTGCGCGCGCGTTCGGCGGGTTCGGACCGCTTGACCCCGTGTTTACCCGCCACTATCGTCGCGGCGGGCAGGCGATGCCGCCGCCGCGATTCCCAGACGTCCACGGGTGAAATGAGCGTCGACCAGCCGGTGCCGGACGTGCGGACGTCGGACGTCAACACGCTGCTGGCCGAGGTCCGCGCCGGCGACCGGTCAGCCGTGAAGCGGCTGTTTCCGCTCGTGTACGATGAGCTCAAGCGGATCGCGCAGATCCAGCGACGGGCGTGGTTGGACGCCGAATCGCTCAACACTACCGCGCTCGTGCATGAAGCGTATGTGAGGCTCGCCCGACGACGTGAGGGTGACTGGCGGGACCGCGCGCATTTCCTGGCCGTCGCGGCGACGGCGATGCGCACCATCCTGATCGATCACGCGCGTGGTCGGTCCAGAGCCAAGCGCGGCCATGGGCGAGCACCCTTGGACCTGGCTGCGGTTCACGACCTGGTCGCCGCGACCCCATCGGCCTCCGACGAGAACGCGGAGCTGCT
>DASURJ010000485.1:0-4349 GCA_036280115.1 Gemmatimonadaceae bacterium | reverse complement strand
ACTATTCAGTAACTGGATAACTGTTAGCTGGCACTGGTAGGACTACAGGAACTACGCTGGTTAGCTGTTAGCTGGCGCTGGTTGCTTGCGCTGGTTGCTTGCGCTGGTTGCTTGCGCTGGTTGGTGCGCTGGTCGCCGTCCGGTTCCCGGTCAGTCATGGTCGTGCTGCCGCCGATGCTTCCCTGCGGATCGGCGTGCCTAACGCCGGCGCCGACTGGAGGAACGTTGACGCATCGGTTCGGATTCCCTCGGCGACGCGGTCCGCCAGCGCCATGATCGTCACGTAGGGGTTGATCTCCAGCGCGTCGGGGAACAGGCTCGCGTCCGCGACGCGCAGCCACGGGATGCCGTGTACTCGGCCGTACGAGTCGGTCACCGCGTCGTGCGACTGCCCCATGGCGCACCCGCCCATGAGGTGCGCGGCGGAGACCGAGATGCGGCCGGGCTGGAAATGACGCGCATCGATCAGCGTATCCACCTGCTCGGCGTCGCGTCGCTCTATGAGCGGCGGGTCCGCGCTCGGGGCGTGCACGCGAACCGCCCCGGCCGCGAAGAAGATGCGCGACGCCGCGCGCGTCGCGCGCACCATCGCCTCGACGGTATCGGGCGTGAACGTGTAGTGAACGACCGGACGTCCCGCCGAATCGACCGTGATGCGATTGCGCGGCGTGGCGCGGTCGCACGCGAGGACGAGAATCATCTGGAGCCTCGAGAACGCCCGCATCAGCCGGCTGTGCGCCTCGCCGAATCCCGTGAGGTTCTTCGCCGTGATGAACGGGAAGTACATGCACGTCTCGAGGACGAACCGCTCCTCCTCGGCGCGGTCGAGATAGAAGCTCTTCGGGTGCCCGACGTCGTTCGTGATCTCGCGCTCGTGCTCGGCGACGAGAATGTGCGCCGGGTGACAGGTGAAGCGCGCGCCCACGTGGGGGATGGCGCGCTTGATCGGTGACCGGAGAATGAGCGCCGACGTGCCGATGGCGCCGCCAGCGAGAACGATGAGTCGGGCCTGGATGCGGTACATTCCCGGCACCCACTCGGATGGCAACCCCTTCTCGTTCGGGCGTCGCTCGGATACCCGCACGACGACGGAGTGGTCGCCCACCTCCAGCGCCTCCGCGCGCGTCACGACCTCGACCCCATTCGCTTCGGCGTTCGGCAGCTGAACGCGATGCGTGCCCTGCTTCGCGGCGTTCGGGCAGCCGAGGTTGCAGAGACTCGACCCGAGGCATCCCTTGAGGTTGAGGGGGAATTGATGCGCCGCCCACCCGTTCGCCCGGCATCCCTGCACGAAGAGCCGGTTGTTGTCGTTGATGAGGTCCGGCGCGAGCAGGTGAACGTTGTTCTGCGCCATGAACTTCTTGCTGCGGCGCTCGACATCGTCGTAGGTGAGCCCGGGGACCCGCCACCGCCGGATGACACGTTCCGGCGCAACGAGCGAGGTCCCGGTGTACACGACCGTGGAGCCGCCATACACGCGGCCGAACGCGAGCGTCATCGAGCCGTCCGCCGTCAGGAACCCGCCGCCGTCCTCGTAGAGGGCTGGGGCCATCTCGAGCTCCCGCCCCGTGAACTCGTCATCGCGAAGGCGGGGGCCCTGCTCGACGACGAGCACGCGCGCGCCCCCGTGGGCGAGCGGAGCGAGCTCCTGCGCGACGGTGCCGCCACCGGCGCCGGAGCCGACGATGACGACGTCATACTGCAGATCGATCATGGCTCGAGCCACAGCGACGGCGCGAGCGGCACGGTCGCGATGGTACCGCCCCGCGCGACCCATCCGCTCGGGTGCGCTCGGTACCCGATGGTCGTCGCGATGTCGTCACGCGTGTAGTAGCCCATGAAGATGAGCGTCCGCAGACCCCAGAACCCTCGCCTGATGAGCATCACGGGCGACCGCTCGATGGACTCGAGAAACGCCATCCGTCGCTTGGGGGAGAGACGGGTGAACGGCTGGCCGTATCGCGTGAGCGGGAGAACCTGAATGAGCCGAAGAAAGGCGGTCAGCTGACGCCTGACCCGCTCGTCCCGCTGCGCGAGTGCGTGTTCGATGACGGTCTCGAGCTCTGCCCACGCGCGTCCATCGAGTGACGCGGCCTCGGGGACGACCGTCGTCGCGACCGCGCGCAGAATATGTCGAACAGACGACAACGTCGCTGGAGACATTTGAATCGGCGGATGTCCTGACGGCGTCTCGCACCGTCGCCTCGGTGCCGAAGCGATGGGTCGTGAACCTTCTCCGCGAAACTAGACCAGCGCGACCAAGGTCGGCAAGGTCGGCGGTCAGCAGCTATTGCCGAGCTCGGGTAACAGCCAGCGACCTCGACCTCAGGTGTCAGGCCTTGCAGCGTCCTCGGCGTGTCGTTTTACTCGCACCAGCATCGCGTTCAGCCCCACCTCGCGTGTGCCAAGCCCGAGGCTGTCCATGATGGTTCGAACGAAATCCTCGGGGATGGCCAGCGTCGTCTCCGGCGGCTGGTCGTTGACGGCGCTGAACAAGATGCTCAGGAACGCCGCGATCGTGGGCGACTGACGCGTGTTGACGTCGGCGTAGAAATGCAGCTTCCCGTCCTTGAACTCGGGAAACAGGTCGACGCGCGTCTGGCATTCCGGCACCGTGAACTGTGCGCGGTCGAGTTCCAGAAACCGATCGGGAACGGGCTCGAGCTTTTTCGCATACGCGACGAGCGCCTGCATCTTCTCCTCGCGACCGAGCACCCGGAATCGGGCGAGGACTTTCTCAATGGATGACGGGAGCTGTTGAACCGGCTCGGGACTCACGGGATCGACTTTGGAGGCAAGCGAGGAGCGACCACGTCACGGACGGTCGACGAGGCGATCGAGTCAGATCGCCGAGTGGAGTCGTAAAGATACGTGCGAACCCACTTGCCCTTTGTTAATTGAACGATTAATTAACAAACGTGTCTCACGATACCAGCACCGCCGACGCGATTCTCGACGCCGCCGAACGGCTCTTCGCCCGCCAGGGCTTCCCCGCGACGACGATCAAGCAGATCGCGACCGAAGCAGGGGTGAACTCGGCGCTCCTCTACTACTACTACGCAAGCAAAGAGATGCTCTATCGCGCCACGCTGCAACGAATCATGGGGCAGTTGGTCGCGACCGGGACGACCGCCATGGAGCGTGCGAGCACGCACGCGGATCGCGTCCGCGCCTTCGTTCGGGCGCAGGTCCGGGTGCTCGGGGACCATCCGCATTTCCCCCAACTCCTCGTTCGGGAGATGGTCGACCACCAGGCCTCGCACGCGGAGGCCGCGATCACTGCGACAGTCGCCGGCGCCTTCGATCGCCTCTGCTCCGTCATCGAGGCTGGGCAACACGATGGCGTCTTTCGAACGTCCCTCGACCCGCGGTTTGCCGCCATCTCGACAATCGCGCAGGTCGCGTATTTCGTGATCGCACGTCCCGCGGTCGGCATCATGTTGGGGCACGGCACGAGCGGACCGACGCGCGACGTCGCCGAGCGCTTCTATCGCCACGCCGAAGAGTTTGCGCTCGCGGCGTTGTCGTCGGACTACGCGGTGGAGGCGGCGCGACCATGAACGACGTTCGCTCCATGTCCCATTGCCGCCTGACGCGCCTCGCGGCACTCGCACTGGTCGCGATCGCATTCGTGGCGTGCTCGCGCGAAGAGACTTCGGGGGTTATAGCCGATGGCACGGTCGAGCTCACGCAGGTCGACGTCGCGCCGTTCGTGGCTGGGCGAGTCGCTCGTGTCGCGGTCGAGGAGGGGGCGGTCGTCCATCGCGGCGATACGCTCGTGGTCCTTGCCCAGTCGGCGTTGCCGGCCGATCTCGATCAGCGACGCGCGCGCATGGCCGCCGCCGAAGCGCGACTGCGGGAGCTGCAAGCCGGCGCTCGCCGCTCGGAAATCGAGCGCGCCGAAGCCGAGCTTCGGGCGGTCACGGCGGAAGCAGATCGGTTCGAGCGTGACCGCGCCCGCCTCGAGCCGCTCGAGGCTCAGGGGATGATCAGCCGCTCGCAGTACGACGCGGCGGTGACGGCTGCCCGAGTCGCGGCGGGGCGACGCGATGCGGCGGCGGAGGCGGTGCAGCTGCTGCGTCAGGGAGCCCGCTCCGAGCAGATCGCCGCGGCACGCGCCGAGCTCGAGAACGCGCGCGCGGCTCTCGCCGCGGGCAATGCGACCGCGACGGACCTTGTTCTCACGGCTCCGGCCAACGCGACGGTCCTCGGGCGATACGTCGAGCCGGGTGAGGTCATCGCCGCCGGGCAGGTGGCCGTCACGTTAGGCGACGCTACACGTCCCTGGGTGCGCGTGTATCTTGCCGCGCCGGTCGTCCCGTTCGTCAGGGTCGGGCAGCCCGCGCGGG
>DASURJ010000484.1:0-8662 GCA_036280115.1 Gemmatimonadaceae bacterium | reverse complement strand
GACGGCCTCGCGCCGAAGGTGAGTGGCACCGAGGTGTCGAACCTCTACCAGGAGTTCGCGCGCGGGAACATCGCGATGTACATCAGCGGGCCGTGGCAGATCGGCGAGTTTCGCTCGCGCATCCCGGCGGAGATGCAGGACACGTGGATGACCGCGCCCCTGCCCGGGCCGGACGGTCCCGGCGTCTCGATGGCGGGCGGCGCGAGCCTCGTGATCTTCCGCGGATCGGAGCACAAGGCGGACGCGTGGAAGCTGGCGGAGTACCTGTCGCGGCCCGACGTACAGCTCCGCTTCTACGAGCTGACGGGCGACTTGCCGACACGCCGCGACGCGTGGAACGATTCGACGCTCGCGAACAATCGATACGCGCGGGCGTTCCGCACCCAGCTCGATCGCGTGGTGCCGCTGCCGAAGGTCCCGGAGTGGGAGCAGATCGCGACGAAGGTGTTCGAGTACGGTGAGCAGGCCGTGCGGGGACGGCGTACCGTGGACCAGACACTCACCGCCCTCGACCGCGACGTGAACGGGTTGCTCGAGAAGCGTCGGTGGATGGCTGCGCGCGCGGTGGAACGACGGACGGCTGGAGCACCCGGCGCGGCGCCGTGAGGACAGGCGTCAAGCCGGCTCGCATGCCCGCGGAAGGCACGAACGCCGCGTGGATCTTTCTCGCGCCCGCGCTCGTGCTCATCGGGGTCTTCTTCTTCGTGCCGGTGGCGGCGTCGCTCCTGCTCAGTCTCACGGACTTCGACATCTACGCGGTGGCGTCGGCGGAGAACACCCGCTTCGTGGGGCTCAGGAACTACCGGCAGCTCCTCGAGACGCCGCTCTTCTGGACGGCGCTCCAGAACACGTTCTACTTCGCGCTCATCGGCGGCCCGCTCACGATCGCCGTGTCGCTCGGCGCCGCCCTGCTCGTGAACGCGAAGCTGGTGCGGTGGAAATCGCTCTTCCGCACGATCTACTTCACGCCGTTCGTGACGACGCTGGTCGCCGTGGCCATCGTCTGGCGATACCTGTATCACACGCGATACGGGCTGCTGAACTACGGTCTGGAAGCGTTAGGCGTCGCCCCGGTGGACTGGCTCGGGGACCCGCGCTGGGCGATGCCGGCGATCATCCTGATGGCGGTCTGGAAGAACTTCGGCTACAACATGCTGATCTTCATCGCGGGGCTGCAGAGCATCCCCGACGAGCTGTACGACGCGGCGAAAGTCGACGGCGCGGGGCCGCTCCGGCAGTTCTGGAACGTGACGCTCCCGATGCTCGGCCCCACGCTCGTGTTCGTGGGGGTCGTGACGATGATCGGCTACTTCCAGCTCTTCGCGGAGCCGTACGTGATGACGCAGGGTGGCCCGCTGCGGAGCACCACGAGCGTCGTGCTGCTCATGTACGAGGAAGGATTTCGCTGGTGGCGCATGGGATACGCGGCCGCCATCGCCTTCGTGCTCTTCCTCGTGATCCTCGTCGCGACGCTCATTCAACTGCGCCTTCAACGGGCTCGCGTATGACGCGCCGGGTCGTGCTCTACGTCGCCCTGGTCATTGGCGCGTTGCTGGCGCTGTTTCCAATGTTCTGGATGATTTCGGCGTCGCTCATGCCGACGGGCGAAGCGAGCACGTATCCGCCGCGGATCGTGCCGAGCCAGGTGACGTTCGAGCACTATCAGGAGCTGTTCACCCGGCTCAATCTCGGACGATACCTGTTCAACAGCGCGCTCATCTCGCTCACGGTGACCGTCATCTCGCTCGCCGTGAACTCGATGGCGGGGTACGCGTTCGCGAAGCTCCGCTTCCGCGGCCGTGACAAGCTGTTTCGCGTATTCGCCGCGGGGCTCGTGCTGCCCGTGCAGGTGGCAATGCTGCCGCTCTTCCTGCTCATGAAGCAGCTCGGGCTCATCAACAGCTACTGGGGCGTGATCATCCCCGGGCTCGCGAGCATCTTCGGGATCTTTCTCATTCGCCAGTACGCGCAGTCCATTCCCGACGACATGCTCGACGCCGCGCGAATCGACGGCGCGTCGGAGCTCCGCATCTACCGCTCGGTCGTGCTGCCCGGCATCGTGCCGATTCTCGCGACGCTCGCGATCTGGACGTTTCTGGCGACCTGGAACGACTTCATGTGGCCGTTGATCGTCCTGAGTGATGAGTCGCGCTACACCCTCCCGGTGGCGCTCGCGAACCTCATGGGCGAGCACGCCCTGGACACGGAATTGATGATGGCCGGATCCGTCCTCACGATACTCCCCGTGATGCTCGTGTTTCTGTTCCTGCAGCGGTATTACATCCAGGGCGTGATGGCCGGGAGCGTGAAGGGGTGAAGTGGACTCCCGTCGCGGCGCTCGCGCTCGCGGGCGTGCTGCCGGTGGCGCAGAAGCCGGCAGTGCTCGACGCCTTCGATTCGGTGAACGCATGGCGCGCGCAGCCGTCCGACGGCGTGTCGCTCCGCATCTCGTCCGACTCCGGGTTTCGTGGCCGGAGCATGCGCCTCGACTTCGATTTTCAGGGGCGCGGCGGCTATGCGGTGGCTCGTCGGGCGTTCAAGTTCGCGGTCCCGGCGAACTACGAGTTCTCGTTTCGCATCCGCGGTGACGCCCCATCGAACACGCTCGAGTTCAAGCTCGTCGACCCGAGTGGTGACAACGTATGGTGGTCGAACCAGCCGGGCTTCGAGTTCCCGCGTGCGTGGACCGAGGTCGTGCGCAAGAAGCGGCACATCACGTTCGCGTGGGGGCCGAAGGGCGGCGAGCTGACGCGCGTCGCGGCCATCGAGATCGCGATCACCGCCGGAACAGGCGGGAAGGGGACGGTGTGGATCGACGAGCTCGTGCTTCGGCCGCGCCCGCCCGACACGCCCTACAACCTCACGCCGACCATCGTCGCCAGCTCCGCCTCGTTAGGCTTCGAGGCGCGCCGAGCCCTCGACGGAGACGCCGCGACCCTGTGGCGTTCGCGCCCTCCCGGGACAGCCGGTACACCGCCAACGCCCGCGCCGCGTAACGCCCCATCGCCTGTCGTGCCTCCGCCGGACGCCAGCCAGGCCGTGGTCGTGGACTTCCTGCGCGCCCGCGAGTTCGGGGGACTCACCGTCGACTGGGAGCCCGGGGCGCACGCGAGTGAGTACACGGTCGATTTTTCGCCAGACGGCAAGGCGTGGGAGACCCGCCATCGCGTCGTCGGCGGCAACGGAGGCCGCGACTACATCTACCTGCCCGAGAGCGACACCCGCTTCGTGCGACTCGCCCTCATGCGTGGTGGCGCGGAGGTATTCGGCATTCGCGAAATCGGCGTCCAGCCGCTCGAATGGGCCGCATCGAAGAACGCGTTCTTCACGGCCGTCGCGAAGGATGCCCCGCCCGGGACCTATCCGAAGTACTTCACTGGCGTGCAGTCCTACTGGACCGTGGCTGGTGTGGACGGCGACCGCGCCGAAGTCCTCGTGAACGAGGAGGGGATGGTCGAAGTGAGGAAGGGCGGCTTCTCGCTGGAGCCGTTCGTGTTCGTGGACGGCAAGCTGTACACGTGGCACGACGTGAAGACGACGCAGTCGCTCGGCAACAGCCACTTCCCCGAGCCATCCGTATCATGGACCGGTGATGGCTGGACGCTCACACTCGCACCCGTCGCCGTCCTCGGCGGACGCGACACATCGACGGCATACCTCCAGTACCGGCTTCAGAACACGACGGCAGCGCGGCGATCGGTTCGCCTCTACCTGGCGATCCGGCCGTTTCAGGTGAATCCGCCCTGGCAGTTCCTCAACACGCCAGGCGGCGTGGCGACCATTCGCGCGCTCGCCTACGAGAACCAGGCCGTCCAGGTCAACGGCGAGACCGCCGTGGTGTCGCTCACGCCCCCCGAGGGGTTCGGGGCGGTCACCTTCGATCAGGGCGACGTGGTCGAGTACCTCCGCGGGGGACGCCTCCCGGCGACGCCTAACGTGCGGGACGCGTTCGGTCACGCGTCCGGAGCGCTCGCCTACACGGCCGACGTGGACAGCGCGAGCGCGGCCGTCGTCGAGCTCGCACTCCCGCTCCATCCGGCATCCCTTCCAGGTGTGGAGCGGGAACGCGTACTCGGCGCGCGCGCGCCGCGCGATCGCGTGGCCGATGCGCGACGCGTCTGGCGTGAGGCAGTGGAGCGCGTCGCCATCGAGCTCCCGCCGTCGGCGTCGCGGGTCGTGAGCTCGGTGTACGCGAACCTCGGCTACATCCTGGTGAACCGCGACCACGCGGGGTTACAGCCGGGCTCGCGCTCCTACGAGCGGTCGTGGATCCGTGACGGCTCGCTCGAGGCGACAGCCCTCCTTCGCCTCGGCCGCGCCGACGTCGCACGCGAGTTCCTCGAGTGGTACGCCGGGTTCCAATACCCGAACGGCAAGATCCCGTGCTGCGTGGATGCCCGCGGTGCCGATCCGGTCCCGGAACACGACAGCCACGGCGAGTTCATCTACCTGGCCGCCGAGTACTGGCGACACACGGGCGACCGTGCGGTCGCCGAGAGGATGTGGCCTCACGTGCTGCGCGCGGCGTGGTACATCGACTCGCTGCGGCAGCAGCGGCGCACGGCCGAGTTCGAGCAGGGCGAGAAGCGCGTGTTCTACGGCATCCTCCCGCCATCCATCAGTCACGAGGGGTACTCGGCGAAGCCAATGCACTCGTACTGGGACGACTTCTTCGCGCTCCGCGGGCTCAAGGACGCGGTGGAGCTCGCGCACGCGCTCGGCCGCCCCGAGGAATACCATCTCATCAACATCCGCGACGAGTTTCGCCGCGATCTCTATGCGTCCATCCAGCTCGCGATGGCGCAGCATCGCATCGACTTCATTCCCGGTGCGGCCGACCTCGGCGACTTCGACGCGACGTCCACGACGATCGCCGTCGCGCCGGTCGGCGAGCACGGGCTCATGCCCGAGTCGGTAGCGCGTGCGCTCGACCGCACGTTCGAGCGCTACTGGGACGAGTTCGCTGCGCGGCGCGACGGCACCAAACCATCCGACGCGTACACGCCGTACGAGCTTCGCACCGTCGGCACCATGGTGCGGTTAGGCAATCGCGAGCGCGCACATCGACTCCTCGACTGGTTCTTCAGGGATCAGCGCCCCGCGGGGTGGTACCATTGGGCCGAGGTGGTATGGCGAGATCCCGCGACGCCGAAGTTCGTCGGCGACATGCCGCACACGTGGGTGGGATCGGACTACATCCGCTCGGTGCTGGACATGCTCGCGTACGAGCGCGAGTCGGACTCGTCGCTCGTGGTGGCGGCCGGCGTCCCCGAATCGTGGGTCATGGAGCGACCCGGCGTGACGGTGCGCCGACTCTCGACGCATTATGGGCCGCTGAGCTTCACGATGCGCAACGAGAACGGCAGCGTGCGGGTGTCGATGCAGGCTGGCGTGCGCGTGCCGCGCGGCGGCATCGTCGTGCACTCCCCGTTTGCGCGCCCGGCCAGCGCGATGCTCGTCAACGGCGTCCCCGGACAACCACACCAGGACGGTGGCGTGATCGTCCGGTCCCTTCCGGCCGAAGTCGTGTTCCGGCGGTGAATGCTCCGTGGTCGGCTTCAGTCGAGCGCGGCGCCGCGCGTGCGAATCACGTCGCTGTAGAATCGGCCGCTCGACTTCACGGTGCGTGCGAGCGTCTCGTAGTCGACGTGTACGAGTCCGAACCGCTTGGAGTAGCCGAGGCTCCACTCGAAGTTGTCGAGGAGCGACCACGCGTAGTAGCCGCGCAGGTCGACGCCCTGTCGCATTGCCTCGGCGGCGGCGCGCAGGTGCTCGCGGTAGTACTCGACGCGCAGCGGGTCCTCGACGGTGCCGTTCATGGGCTTCGGCGGGTCGTAGAACGCGGCACCGTTCTCGGTGATGTAGATCGGCAGATTTCCGTACCGCTCCTTTACCCAGACCAGGATGCGCGTGAGCGATGGCGCGTGGACTTCCCACCCGGTCTCGGTGTACGTCGCGAACGGCTGCTTGACGCCTCGCGACCGGAGCGGCAGGATCGGCGGCCAGTACTCGGTGACGTTGCGCGTGTAGTAGTTGACGCCGATGAAATCGAGGGGCTGTTTGATGGCGGTCAGGTCGGCGTCGGGCCATTCGGGCCATGCATCGCCGAAGATCTCGTGGAGCTCGTCGGGGTAGCGACCGAGGAGGGCGGGGTCGAGGTACTGCCGATTCATGTACGCGTCGGCGAGCCGGGCTGCGACGACGTCCTCCTCGCGGTCGGACGCCGGGTACTTGGGCTCGAGGTTCACGACGAGTCCGATCGCCTGCTTCGCCTCGGCGCGGTAGACCTGGACCGCGGCGCCGTGTGCGCGCATGAGGTTGTGCGTGGCGATGGGCGCCTCGTAGAGGTTGCGATGGCCGGGGGCGAGTGCGCCGTGCAGGTAGCCGCCGTCGGTCACGACCCACGGTTCGTTGAGCGTCGCCCACATCGGTACGCGATCGCCCAGCGCCTTGAACATCACGCGGGCGTAGTCGGCGAACCAGTTCGCGATGTCGCGGTTGAGCCAGCCGCCGCGGTCGTCGAGGGCGGCGGGCAGGTCCCAGTGATAGAGCGTGGCGTTAGGCGTGATGCCGGCCTCGAGGAGCCCGTCCACGAGGCGCCGGTAGAAGTCGAGGCCTCGTTCGTTCACGGACCCGGTGCCCGCGGGCAGGATCCGACTCCACGAGATGCTGAACCGGTACGCGTTGAGTCCGAGCTCGCGCATGAGCGCGATATCGTCCCGCCAGCGCCGGTAGTGATCGCACGCGATGTCTCCCGTCTCGCCGTTGGCGGTGAGTCCCGGGGAGTGCGAGAAACGCTGCCAGATGCTCGGGCCGGCGCCGTCCGCGAGCGGCGAGCCTTCGATCTGGTAGGCCGACGTCGCGGCGCCCCAGAGGAACGAGTCGGGAAAGCGATCGTCAGGCACAGAAACGGCGCTGATTTCCAAACGGCGCAACCGCTGAACGGCGCGAAATGCCGAACGGCGCGAAATCGCGAACGGCGCCAGATTCCGTTTCGGCTGTTGCGCCGTTAGGCAGTCCGCTCCTCCAGTTACACTGCCCAGCCATGGCCAAGGTCCGCCTCGAGGGAGTGCGCAAAATATATCCGGACGGGGGGCACGTCGCCGTGCACGGGGTGGACCTCGAGGTGGCCGACGGTGAGTTCGTCGTCCTCGTCGGTCCGTCGGGGTGCGGGAAGAGTACGACCCTCCGCATGATCGCGGGCCTCGAGTCCATCACCGCGGGGCGGTTGTACATTGGTGACCGGCTCGTGAACGACGTCCCGCCAAAGGAGCGCGACATCGCGATGGTCTTTCAGAACTACGCGCTCTATCCACACATGAGCGTGCGTGAGAACCTCGCGTTCGCGCTCAAGCTCAGGCGTCTGGCGGCCACCGAAATCGACACCCGCGTCCGCCGCGCCGCCGAGACGCTCGGCCTCATGGATGTACTCGATCGGAAGCCGAGGCAGCTGTCAGGCGGACAGCGACAACGGGTGGCCGTGGGTCGCGCGATCGTGCGCGAGCCCGAGGTGTTCCTGTTCGACGAACCGCTGTCCAATCTCGATGCCAAGCTGCGAGTGCAGACACGACGCGAGATCGCGAAGCTCCACCGTGAGCTCGGCGCGACGATGATCTACGTGACGCACGATCAGGTCGAGGCCATGACGCTGGGCGACCGGATCGTCGTGATGAACGCCGGGCGCGTGCAGCAGGTCGATTCGCCGCTCGCGCTCTACGACAGACCGGCGAACCGGTTCGTTGCCGGGTTCATCGGCAGTCCGGCGATGAACTTCGTGGAGGGCTCGGTGTCGGACGACGGGGGGTCGCGGTCGTTCGTGTCCGCGGACGGCGCCATCGCGATCCCGCTTCCCGATTCGGTCGTGAGCTCGGCCGGAGCGGACGCGGCAGTCGTGTTCGGAATTCGTCCCGAAGACGTCGATGTGGGAAGTGCGGACGAGGCACGACCCGGCTCGGTCGCGGCGCGAGTGGACCTCGTCGAACCACTCGGGAACGAAACGTTCGTGCACGCGAGCGTCGGCACGCACGTCATCACCGCGCGGTTCTCCGGCCGAAACCTGCCGGCGTCAGGCTCGGCGGTGAGCCTTCGCCTCGATCCGCTCAGAGCTCACTGGTTCGATGCGGGGACCGAGCTCTCGATCCCGGGCTAGTGTTGTCATTTCCAGGCTCCGAGCTTCATCGCGCCCGTTGGCATCGCGACCGGTCCGGTTGGGAAACAGCAAGAGGGGATGGACAGGATGAACAGGATGACGAAGATGACCAACGCGGCAGCACGGTAGTTCACGCCAACGGCCCTAATTGAGAGGGGAACAGCTTTCGGAGACGGTGGCGTCCCGGGCGGCCGTTCCCCCTCCCTTTCAGGCCGCTCGAGAGACCAACGCCGCTGCCGCCCGAGTCATCTTGGGTCTCCTGTCCATCCTGTCCATCCCCCCCTCCTGCCTTTTTCCCCACTTGGACCGGTCGCGATGCCGACTCGCGCGATGGAGCTCGGAGTGAGGCTCGGACGCGCAAGAACGTCCCGGTAGAGAGGCCGTAGAGCCCTCCATCGGGACGATGCGGATCCTCGGCACCCGGTTCGCGGGTGCCAGCTCGGGACGACTACCGATCTCGCTTGACCTTGAACCGGCTCCACATGACGATCGTCGTGCAACTCGAGGCCCCCG